>NZ_JBNDHY010000129.1:0-12269 GCF_056755315.1 Monashia sp. HAY1-2A | reverse complement strand
CCGACGACCTCGAGGAAGACCGAGACCCTGGTGCCGCGGAAAGGGCGCCCCAGCGCGGGGACGAATGGCTCGTCGACGGTGTCGAACTGGACGTCCTGCTTGAGGCGGTAACCCGGGACGTAGCTGCGGACCTGTTCCGCCATGGCGTGCACTGAGGCGCGGACGGCGGCCTGGTCGACCGGACCCTCGACGAGGCAGAACACGGTGTCGCGCATGACCAGCGGCGGGTCGGCCGGGTTGAGGATGATGACGGCCTTGCCCCGCTGCGCTCCCCCGACCGCTTCGATGGCGCGGGCTGTCGTCTCGGTGAACTCGTCGATGTTGGCTCGTGTGCCCGGGCCCGCGGACTTGGACGCGATGGACGCGACGATCTCGGCGTAGGCCACGTCGGCGATACGGGCCACAGCGGCGACCATCGGGACGGTCGCCTGGCCGCCGCACGTGACCATGTTGACGTTGGTGGTGCCCAGATGCTGTCCGAGGTTGACCGGCGGGATGACGTAAGGACCGACGGCCGCGGGTGTGAGGTCGACCATGAGCTTGCCGTGCGTGCGAACGAGTTTGTCGTTGTTGAGGTGTGCTTTCGCGGAGGTTGCGTCGAAGACGAGCTCGACCTGGTCGAACTCCGGCATGCGCAGCAGTCCTTCGACACCCTGGTGAGTCGTGGCGACGCCGATGCGCCGGGCTCGCGCGAGCCCGTCCGACTCGGGATCGATCCCGACCATGGCTTCGACGTGCAAGGTGGTGGACAGGCGTTTGACCTTGAACATGAGGTCGGTGCCGATGTTGCCTGAGCCGATGATGGCTACTCCGACGGTCATGCCGGGTCTCCTTCGTGAGTGGGGCGGGGGGTGCTGAACGTGGCGCGGACCTCGCCGAGGCCATCGAGGCGCGCGGTGTACGTGCCGGAGTGGTCGACGCCGACCATGGGTCCGAGGGCGCCGGACAGGACGATCTCCCCGGCGCGCAACGAGCGACCTCTGCGGGCCATCTGCCGGGCGAGCCACGCCACCGAGATCACGGGGCTGCCCAGGCATGCGGCTCCGGTACCGGTGGAGACCACGTCGCCGTCGTGCTCGAGGGTCATGCCGAGGCCGGTCAGGTCCAGCCCGTCGAGGCCTCGCGGGGTCGTGCCGAGGACGACGGCGCCGCTGGAGGCGTTGTCGGCGATGGTGTCGGTGATGCGGATGTCCCATCCGCTGATGCGTGAGTCGACGACCTCGATGGCTGGCAGGACGAACTGGGTCGCTCGCAGGACGTCGGCGACGTTCGCCGTCGGCGCGTCCAGGTCGGAACCGAGGACGAACGCGACCTCGGCCTCCACGCGCGGTTGCAGGAACGTGGACAGGTCCAGCCGCTCACGGTCGGCGAACACCATGTCGTCGAGCAGGGAGCCGTAGTCGGGGGTTGTGACACCGAACTGTGTCTGGACTGCTGCGGATGTCAGGCCGATCTTGCGCCCGACGATGCTGCGTCCGTCCTTGAGTCGGCGTCCGATGTTGAGTGACTGGACGAGGTAGGCACTGTCGTTGTCGGTGTCCCCGATGAGATCCCGGACAGGCGTGCAGGGCTCCCCGGAGGTGTGGGCGTCCCAGAGGCGGTCGGCCGCCGCCCGCTGGGCTGCGGTCACGTGCAGGGTGTCGATGGCGCTCACAGCTGCACGCACACATTCGTCGGTTCGGTGTAGAAGTGCAGCGAGTGCTGGCCGCCTTCGCGCCCGATGCCCGAAAGTCCCACTCCTCCGAAGGGGCTGCGCAGGTCACGCAGGTACCACGCGTTGACCCAGGACATCCCGACCCGCATCTGCTGCGCAACGCGGTGGCCGCGTTCCAGGTCCGAGGTCCACGTCACCGCGGCCAGCCCGTACCGGGTGTCGTTGGCCAGGCGCACGGCCTCGACTTCGGTGTCGAACGGGATGAGCGCGGCGACGGGTCCGAAGACCTCCTCGCGTACGGTGCGGTGGCTGTTGTCCAGGCCGGTCCACAGCGTCGGTTCGATCCACGCGCCGGCATCCAGGTCGCCTCCCAGCGATGGGACGCCGCCACCGGCGAGCACGCTCGCTCCTTCGTTCTGGGCCAGCTTCAGGTACGACAGGACCTTCTCGCGGTGACCCAGGGAGATCAGCGGACCGGTTGTCGTGTCCGGGTCTTCGGGGCGCCCCAGTCGCAGCGCCTTGGCCCGCTCGGCCAGCTCGGCCGCGACCTGTTCGAAGATCGGCCGCTGCACGTAGACCCGCTCGGTGCACAGGCACACCTGGCCGGTGTTGAGGAAGATGGACCGGGCCAGGCCGTCGGCCGCCTTGTCGAGGTCTGCGTCGGCGAAGACGACAGCCGCGTTCTTGCCACCGAGCTCGAACGAGACGGGCTTCACGCTGGGTGCGACGGCACGCATGATCGTCGACCCCGTCGAGGACTCGCCGGTGAAGGTGACGCCGTCAATGTCCGCGTGCGTGGTGAGGAACTGTCCGGCCGAGTCGGGCCCGAAGCCGTGCACGACGTTGTACACCCCGGCCGGGACGCCGGCTTCCGTCATCACCTCGGCGAGCAGGGTCGCGGTGGCCGGGGTCTCCTCCGAAGGCTTGACCACGACGGTGTTGCCGCAGGCGAGCGCGGGGGCGACCTTCCAGGTGAGCAGCAGCAGCGGAAGGTTCCAGGGAACGATGATGGCCACGACGCCCAGCGGTTTGCGCACGGCGTAGTTCAACGCGGTGCGTCCGTCGGACAGCTCCGTCAGGTAGGAGTCGAGGCCGGCGGCGGCGACCGTGTCGGCGAAGGCCCGGAAGTTCGTGGCGGCGCGGGCGACGTCGAGCTCCCGCACGAGGCTCAGGGGCTTGCCGGTGTCCGCCGACTCAGCGGCGACGAAGTCCTCGCTGCGGCGCTCGATGATGTCGGCGACGCGGCGCAGCATGCCCACCCGGTTCTGCACACTGGTCTGCGCCCAGCCCGCGTCGAGGGCGTCTCGGGCCGCGGCAACAGCGGCGTCCACGTGCTGCCGGCCAGCCTCGTGCACGGTGCTGACGAGTGAGCCGTCGACCGGGCTGCACTTGTCGAAGGTCGCGACGCCATCGACGAACCGCCCGCCGATGAAGTTGCGGATCTGGTGGGACGTGCCGTTGGGAATAGCCATAGATGCAGGCTAGGAAGCAGAGGCGATGCCTGACTAATGCTCTTTGGAGGTCCAGTCATGCGCTTTCTGGTATGCCTGATCACGTGCAGGGTCTGCCGAGCGCTCGAGCCGGCTGTGACGACGGAGCGGGTTCGCTGGCAGGCGAGCGTCGGTCCGGCGGAACGTTCCACCGCCCTCCGCCAAGGTTGCGCAGATGGACCACAAGCTCGAACGAGACTGCGGCCCAGCCGCCGGCACCCCCGCCCGTGGCCCGGCTCGACCACCTGTCCACGACCTGGGGGCTCGCACGACCGCTTCCAGGAGGAGACGCGCACGTCAGGTCGACGAATGGCGGTACCGCAGTTCCCTGCTCGCGGATCCCGCACGAGGGGGCGATGCGACCTAGCAGGGACCGCTGGCGCTGGAGCGGGTCGCAGGTCAGGGTGCGGCCTGCCGGGCACAGGTCACTGCATCGGACTCAACCCTGATGCGCGGGAAGGGTCCGCACATTCGCCCAGGCGGCCGGGACGGTCCGGCGGCCTTCGGGCACTGCTTCGTGCCTCCGGGGAGGCCCGTCACCGGACGGTCGCGTCACCCCGCGGGATGTTGTCTCCGAGGTTGAAGTACTTGGAGTGGTGGAAGATCAGGGGCGCGACGTCCCCCTCTTCCTTCGAACCGTGGTCGATGACCTCGCCCACGAAGATCGAGTGGTCACCCCCGTCGTAGGTGCCCCACTTGCGGCACAGGAACCAGGCCAGACAGTCCTGGATGACGGGGCAACCGTGCTGGACGTCCATCTGCACGTCGGGCGAGACCGCCCACGGGCTGCGGGCATACCAGTCTGCGATGGCGCCCTGCTTGTTGCTCAGGATGCTCAGCCCGTAGTAACCATCGGTGGCCATGAGCAGCTCGTGCATCCGGCCCGGCTTGTTGACGCTGACCCCGCACAGTCGTGGGTCCAGCGAGACCGGTGAGAACGAGCTCGCCGTCATCCCGTGAACGCCGGTGCCGTCGTTGATGGTGACGATGCTGACGCCCGTGGGAAAGTGCCGCAGGGCGTGCCTGAACGCCAGTGCCTCAGGCCCGTTGGGAACGAACGTACTGGTGGGTGTGGTCACCTGAATCACTCCTCGTCGCCAGGCCAACACCGGCCTTCGGCTTTGCTGGAGAGATCATCGTGCGCGACCCGGGTCATGCCACGCCAATGCGCGTTTACGCGGAAGGCATACCTACTTGGTCATGGGCGCACCCTGGTCGACGAGCTCCTGAAGGACCTCGATCATCTTCGCCGCAGCAGGAGTCAGCGGGCGCGAGGCGGACAGGGTGATGCCGACGCTGTGGCTCACGAGATCGAGCGAGGGGCCCAGTGAGACAGCTCCGTCGATCGTGTTCAGGATCGAGGTCGACACGGCAGCGATGGAGTCCGTGGTCAGCAGCAGGTGCCGCAGGGCCAGGAAGGAGGTTGTCTCGACCCGGTTCACGGGCAGCTCGATGCCCTGCTCACCGAAGAACACCTCCAGCTCGCCCCGCAGCCGAGCCTCCGAGCTGGGCATGATCCAGGGGTAGTTCGACAGCTCGGAGACAGGGAACGTCCCCCTCCGCGCCAATGGATGGTCGGCGCGCACGGCCAAAGAGACCGCCTCGTCGTGCAGGCGTCGCCGGATGAAGTGTTCGTCCGTCGGTCGGGTGAGCCGGCCGACGACCAGGTCGAGGCGGCCGGCTTCCAGCTCGATGAGCAGGCGTTGCGGGAGCGCCTCGTACAGCTCCACGGTGAGCATCGGATGGCGCGCCTTCAAGCTCGCGACGGCGCGCGGCACCAACGCATTCGAGCCCGTCAGGTGCACGCCGACCACCACGGTGCCCCGGTCGGCATCCAGCAGCTCCTGGACGTGCCGTTCGGCCTGGCGCACCTGGGAGATGATCGCCCTCGCGTGGATGGTGAATGCGTCGCTGACCGGGGTCGATGACAGGCCGCGGGACGTGCGCTCGAACAGCGGCACGCCCAGGAGCAGCTCGAGCTCGCGAAGCGTCCGGGTCGCTGCGGGCTGGGTGATGCCCAGCTCCTCGGCGGCGGCGCTCAAGGTGCCCAGTCGGGCGATGGCATCGGCCAACAGAAGGTGGCGGAACTTGAGCCGCCCGTCGAGCAGGTTCGGCTTCTTCATGGCTCATCCCCATACCAGTTCAGCAATACCGCACATGCGATTTGATATTTGCCGAGCATAACGAGGGCGCTCACGATAGGTCCACAGACCACAGACACCGCCGCCTAGTGGAGGACCCCATGTCTGGCACCGCCTACAACACCTATCTGCAGGCCGACACCCTGCACTCGCTCCAGGTTCCGGTGACACAGGACGAGGGCGAGCTCTCCTTCCTGGTGGTGTGCCAAGTCCAGGAGCTCTACTTCGCGCTCATCTCGCACGACATCGGCGCCGCGTCGCACCACCTGCGCGGGGACGCACTGTCTGCGGCGACGTCGTCCGTGCAGCGCGCTGGTTCGCACTTTGCGGGCCTCAACGCCACCTGGCGGTCGCTGGGGTGGATGCTGCCGGCGGACTTCGCCGCCATCAAGCAAGGCATGACCGCAGTCCACGGCAGGTCCACGTCCCTGCAGTCGTGGACCTACCGCGAGATGCTGTTCCGTCTCGGCCTCAAGGACGCCAGCCTCGCCGAGGAGGTGGCCGCCATGCCGGCCCAGTACGCGCAGCTGCGCGAGGCTCTCGCTACGCCAAGCGTGTACGAGGAAGCCTTGGCCCTGGCCCGCCGGCGAGGCCACGAGCTGCCCACCGCCGACACGTCCGACGCACCTGACACGTCGGACGCACCCGAGGCGCCCGACGCCGAGCAACGCCTCGAGCCGGCCGTCGTCGACTTCTGGACCTCGGTGCTCCTCTCCGCCGACCCTGACCTGTCGGACTTCCGGGCCTTCGCGCGCGCCCTCATCGGCGTGGCCGAAGGTTTGGCCGAGTACAGGTACCTGCACTACCTCGCGACCAACCGCACCCTCGGCGCGCGGCCCGCACACTTCGGCGTCAGCGGCGTCGCCTGGCTCACCCCGACCCTGACGGTGCTGCCGTTCCCGGAGCTGTGGGCGACCCGAACGGGCGGTGAGTGAGGATGCCCTCGCCGTTCACGATCGTCGGCATCTCGGGCAGCCTGCGCCGCGCCTCCTTCAACACCAGGCTCTTGGACGAGGCTGCCAAGCTGGCCCCCGAGCTCCTTCACGTCGACGTGTACGAACAGCTGGGTAGCCTCCCGCACTTCAACGAGGACCAGGAAACCCCTGCCCCGAGCCAGGTCGACGACCTTCGGCGCCAGGTCCGCGACGCAGACGGCCTGCTGATCGCGACGCCCGAGTACAACGCCTCGATCCCCGGCGTGCTGAAGAACGCGCTCGACTGGCTCTCCCGGCCCGTGGACGGTGTCGCACCACCGCTGAAGGGCAAGCCGGTCGCGATCCTCGGCGCATCCATGAGCCCACTCGGGACCGTCCGCGCCCAGCTCAGCCTTCGCCAGATTCTCCACAAGCTCGACGCCGCGGTCGTACGGCAACCGGAGTTCATTCTCGGCACCGCACACACGCAGCTCCATGAAGAGGGCGAGGGCTTGAACTCACCGACAGCCGAGGTCCTGCGCCTGGTCCTCGAACAGCTGCACGCCTTGATCGGGCGTGGCTCGCGCGCACCGATCGACTGAACAAAGACACGACGGCTCGGCGGCACTCACAAGTGCAGCCGCCGCTCGGCTCACCTCCAGCACTATCCGAACGAGGACTCCCATGGCAACGACAACAGACACGACTCAGGGCCCAGCCCTCGGCATGCGCAAGAAGGTCATCGTGGCGGTCGCCGGCTCGGCGATCGAGTGGTACGACTTCTTCATCTACGCCACCGCCTCCGCGCTGGTTCTCAACAAGCTGTTCTTCCCGTCGTTCAGTAGCTCGGCCGGCCTGCTGCTGTCACTGTCGACGTTCGCGGTCGGCTTCCTCGTGCGGCCCTTCGGCGCGGCGCTGTTCGGTCACTTCGGTGACCGGTTCGGGCGCAAGCCCACGCTGGTGACCGCCATGATGCTCATGGGCGCCGCGACCACGGCGATCGGGTTCCTTCCGACATATGGGTCGGCTGGAACGCTGGCCCCGGTCCTCCTCGTGGCGCTGCGGCTCATCCAAGGCCTTGCCCTGGGCGGCCAGTGGGGCGGCGCGGTTCTCATCGTCTGCGAGAGCGCGCCAGCGCATCGCCGCGGCTTCTACGGCAGCTTCGCCCAGATCGGCGTCCCCCTGGCCCTCATCCTGTCCAACGTCATCTTCGTGACCTTGTCCGCGACCACCAGTGAAGCCGCGTTCCTCCAGTGGGGATGGCGAATCCCCTTCTTCCTGAGCGTTCTTCTGGTCGGCGTCGGTATCTACGCCCAGTCCCGGCTCGAGGGCGTGGACTCTGCGCAGGAGGATCAGTCGAACCGGCTGCCGCTGGTGGAGCTGCTGCGCGAGCACTGGAAGGAGACGCTTCAGGCCGCCGGAGCCACCCTGCTGAACGCGGCCGCCTACTACGTCCTGACCGTGTACGTCCTGGCCTACTTCACCACCGGCCTGGGCCTGCCCAAGAGCGCCATTCTCACGGCGGTCATCATCGCGGCGGTCGTCTCGATCGCCACGATCCCGGCCGCGGCTCACCTGTCCGACCGGATCGGCCGACGCAAGACATATGCCATCGGTGCCGTTGCGCTCGGCATCTGGGTGTTCCCGATGTTCTGGCTCATCAACACCGGCAGCGTGACCCTGGCGACCATCGCGTTGGTCGTCGCCCAAGTCTTCTTCAGCTTCACCTACGGGCCGGCGCCAGCCCTGTTCTCGGAGATGTTCGGCCGCAAGGTCCGCTACTCCGGAGTCTCCCTCGGCTACCAGCTCGGCGCCGTTGCCGGGGGCGCGTTCGCTCCCCTCATCGCGACCGCACTGTACGCCGAGTTCGGGACGAGCAACGTCGTCGCCGCGTACCTGACCGGAGTTGCGGTCCTGTCCCTCGTCGCCGTAGGCCTCATCTCCCAACCCCGCCCTGCCACGAGGACCGCCACAACGGCGGCGCGCAGCCGGACAGCACGCGCCCAGGTCGGACTGCTCGACTGAGCAGGCCCCCCGGGCCCCCGACCTCGGGGGCCCGGGCGCCTGCGCGGGACGACCGACCCAATACTCACGCGCGCCGCACGGCCCTGAGGCGGGTCAACGCGCCTTCTCATCGGCCGAGCAAGCGTCGCGACAGTCCTGGCCGCGGACGAACCTCCCCGGCGGGCCGCCTCCCCTGCGCACCGTCTGCGTCTCGTCGAGGCCTCCGTGCGCCTTGCCCTCATGCATCCGTGCCCGTCGCGCCCCCCGTCACCGCGGCCTCGCGGGCGACCGGTGACGCATCACCGCTGCGCCGCACCCCGCCCCGCGATTCGCCGCCTCGGCGCGCCGACCCAGCTCGTGGACGGCCACGACTCGCCACGTCATCCACGAAAGGCTAGACTGAACCCGATAGTCCACTTCGTAGCCCTCAGGCCGAGCGGGTACACCATTTCTCCCGCCACCGTCAGGGAAGGCCGTCGATCGCCCAACTTCGCCTGAACTCCAATGCATTCCGACACAACAGCCTCCGGAGAACACGCCCATGACTGCCGAGCCATTGGAGCAGCGGTGCCCCGAAATGGAAGCCCCATATAATGGACCAGCTAGTCCCTTTTATGGCCCGTCATCCGCGTCGCTGGTCGCGGACGAGTCTCCAGGGGCGCCGCTGGAGGAGAACCGGGGATCGACTCCGAGCGATACGGACCACGCGCCGTCGGCGACAGATGACGAACCCGGGCGTGCCGAGGAGAACTCGCGCTGGACCAGCGCGTTGACCGGCCCAGGGCCCGGCCGCGAAGCCGCCGCCGACGCCTTGTACGCGTATCTGTTGCGCGCCGCTCGCAGCGAGCTGGCCCACCGGTCGAGCACATCGCGCCTTTCCGGCCCCGAGCGTGACGACCTGGCCCATCAGTCCGCTGCGGACGCGTTGGTCTCGGTCATCAGACGAATCCGTGACTTCCGAGGCGAGAGCAAGTTCACGACCTGGGCCCGTAGCTTCGTCACCTTCGAGGTTCGAGTGAAGATCCGCCAGCACCACCGCCGCACCGGCTCTCACCTGCTGGTCGGCGAGGACTGGGACCGCATCACGCCCTTGGGGCCTCATGGCCCAGACGCCGACGTTGAGGCGTTCGAGCTCAGACAGGCCGTGATGTCAGCGATGACGACCGCCCTGACCGCTCGGCAACGAGCGGTGTTCGTGGGCCTTGTGGTGCACGGGGCAACGATCGAGCAGCTGGCAGCACAGCTCGGCTCGAACCGAAACGCCGTCTACCAGCTGATGTTCCACGCTCGGCGGAACCTGCGGCGTCAGCTCACCCAACGAGGCTTCATGTACGGGGTTCCGTCGTCCTGACCGAGGCGCTCATGGACGCCACCACCAAGCAGGCGTCCCGGTGATGCGGGGCGCTACTCCGACTGGGCGGTGCGGTCTGGTCGGTTGATCCGCACTCCTCCGACGGGAAGGTCCAGGTCGGCGTGCAGCAGCCGGTAGACCGACAGCTCCCGGTCGTAGTACTTGTCGGTCTCCCCGACCCACTCCATCCCGACCCGTCCCGCCAAGGCCGCGGCGCGCCGGTTGTGGGGACGGACCACCGCGAAGATCTCCGCGGCCCCGTTGGCGAACGCATAGTGAGCCAGCGCGTGACCCGCCTCGGTGGCCAACCCCTTGCCCCACCATGTCGGCTGCAGCTGCCATGCGATCTGCAGGTCCTCGCCGCCAGGCCCGAACGGCAGCAGCGCGGCCCCACCTACGACCTCTCGACCCGCGCAGGTCCCCGCTAGCGCTATCGCCCACCGACCAACCGGTGGCACCGCGTGCTCGTTCTCGCTGATCCAGCGGTCCAGGATGCCGGCCATGGTTCCGGTGTCGGGCACGAGTGACATCTCGGGTTCGAGCCAGTGCGCCACGGCACAGCTGCCGTAGATGCTCAACGCCTCGGTCACGTCCCGGCCGGCCCACGGACGCAGCACCACCTTCGGGGTGCGGATGACTCGTCCGTCGATCTCGCAGAAGTCGATCATTGCGGTGTCTGAGCTCCTTTACGTGTGTCTCCGGGGTCGGGTGCAGCCGTCATCGGACTTTGTCCGGGGGGACGCGACCATGGTTCTCGGCATGGCCGCGCTCAGGTCTCAGTGCTGTTCACGCGACGTCTCTTAGCGGCGGCGGGTGGACGGGTTGCTGCCCTGTCGGCGTGCGCGCGCACTGCTCGATCCGCTGGGTGAGCGCGAGGTGCGGCATCTGCCGGAGGGTGGGTCCACACCGCTGGGCGGCTGTGAGATCTGCGTGGCACCGAACACTCAAGCCGGCGACGGTCTCGCAGCTCCCCCAGGTCGAACTCGCGGCGCGTCTCCAGACCGACGACCATGAGGAGGACCGCCATGAGGCCGCTGCTGACCCACTCGCGCAGGGTGAGGGTCACACCGTGCTCACCGACGAGCACCGATACGTGCGTGACCCAGACGGTGGCGTAGCTCGAGCCGGCGTTGGCCCAGCGCACGGCCGCGACGATGGCGAGCGCCAGGACACCGGCACTGCCCGACTCGGTCCGCAGGAACGAGCCGGCCGATGGGAGCCCTTCAGGTGCCATCCACTGGGTCACGTCACCCAGGGCGGGACGCCGGCCCCGGGTTGGTGCCGTCACCGAGTCGCGCGCATCAGGGTCCCTCCCCCGCTCATGAACGAACCTCACATTCGCCGCCCCATCTCTGCACCCCAAGCCGCCCCCTGTTCGCCCGGACCCGGTGCCAACGGCGGCGAGATGTCTTCGTGGGCAAGGTCCTTCACTGCGCGACCTCTCACAGTGGCCGGCATCGCACCGGGGCACGGCCACAGGGAAGCCGTGCCCCGGCGGTCTCGGTGTGACGGTGGCCTCGGCAGTGGCCGAAGGTCTCACGTCCGGCGTGCGGGACCGCCGCTAGTCCGTCAAGGAGAGGCTGCGTCGTTCTTGCGGTTCCTCCAGGTCGGGCCGGTCCAGGCGGTACCGGTTCAGGGTCATCCCGTAGTACTCACTGGTCGAGCCGTCGGGTCTCATACCGATGTGAATGGCGGTCCCGATCGCCCGGTCGTTGGCCGGGTCGATGAGCGCGTAGAGGCGGTCGATGGCCTCGACGCTGAACGCGTGGTGGGCCACTGCGTGGGCGGCCTCGGACGCAAACCCCTGCCGTGCCGCCTCCGGCGCGACGTGCCACCACAACGTCAGCAGGGGCGGCCCACTGGTCGGCGTCGTCAGGTGGGCGCTGCCGATGACCTTGCCGGTGTCCTGTCGTTCGATGGCCCATCGGCCCTGCGGCACCGGGGCGCGGTTGGACTCGACGATCCAGCGGTCCAGCAGCCGGCGTGCCTCGTCCGGGCTGGCGATCTGCGGCACGACCGGATGCATCCATCGGGTCACGGACGGGTGCGCGAACAGGTCGTAGGCGACGTCGGTGTCATCGAGGTCCCAGGCGCGCAGCACGATCCGCGGCGTCCGGATCTGCAACAGCTCGAGGCGGACGTCGTGCGGGTCCTCGTGCCGGTCGTGCACGAACGCCTCCGGTCCGGCAGCGTCGAGACGCGCTTGGCCGGTCCGGCGCCGTCGCGGCACGGGGGGCGCGAGCAGCTCGGCGTGCTCGGGGTGCCTCTGGATGTACTCCGACACGTAGGAGCACGTCGGCGCAAGACGCGCGCCTCTGGACCGGACGATGCCGATCGCGTGCTCCACGAGCAGCGCCCCGACGTCGTGTCCGCGTAGTCGGGGCGTGACGTACGTGTGCTCGAGCTCGACGTGGCCGACGGAGGTCCACCTGTAGGACAGCAGGCCGATGACCGTGCCGAAGCGAACGGCCTCGTACTGCTGGTTGACCGGGTTGTCGAGTATCTCGATGGGTGCGGTGGCATCGGTGCTTCGTTCGAGCGGATCGGGCATGGTTCACCTTCTTGGCTGTGCAGCCTGCGAGGGCGTGGTCACCGCGGGTCGCGGGCCATGCACCGGGGGCACCACCTTGATGGCGTTGGTGCAGGGCTGCGCGCAAACGGGTCAGTGGCTGCTCGACTGATGGTGACCGCCGCAGCCGAGTTCTTATCGGATCG
>NZ_JBNDHY010000128.1:0-12311 GCF_056755315.1 Monashia sp. HAY1-2A | reverse complement strand
AGGTCGTCGAGGACGCCTTCCTCGAGTGGTCGCAGCGTGACCGCGAGTCCTTCGAGGACTGGGCGGCAGGGACCGTGCTGCGGCCGGGGTTCGAGCCGTGGCACCTGCGCCTCATGACCGACCCGTCCGGCGCCGTCGTCGGGGTGGCGCTGCTCATGGTCAACGAGGACGTCGGCTACATCGACAAGCTCGCCGTGCGCCGCGACCACCGTGGCAGGGGCCTGGCCCGGGCGCTGCTCGTCGACGCCTTCGCCGCGGCGCGCGCGCACGGTGCCACCCGCTCGGAGCTGTCCACCGACTCGCGCACCGGCGCGCTCGGCCTCTACGAGAAGGTGGGCATGGAGGTGACGTCGACGTGGCGCCACTGGGCGATCGACACCAGCGGCACGCCCTGAGGGCGCGCGGCCGCGCCCCAGCCGCAGACCGCGCCTCAGCCGCAGACCGCGCCCCCGCTCGCCGAGCCGACGAGCTTGCGGTACTTGGCGAGGACGCCGCGGGTGTACTTCGGCTCCGGGTGGGTGACACCCTCGGCGCGGCGGCGCTGCATCTCCTCCTCGTCGACGAGCACGTCGAGCGTTCCGTTCGCGACGTCGAGACGGATCGTGTCACCGTCGCGGACAAAGGCGATCGGGCCGTCGTCGACGGCCTCCGGGGCCACGTGCCCCACGCAGAGGCCGGTCGTGCCGCCGGAGAAGCGTCCGTCGGTGAGCAGCAGGACGTCCTTGCCGAGGCCGGCGCCCTTGATGGCGCCGGTCACGGCGAGCATCTCGCGCATGCCGGGACCGCCCTTGGGCCCCTCGTAGCGGATGACGACGACGTCGTTCTTCCTCAGCGAACCGTCCTCGACGGCGTCCATCGCGGCGCGCTCGCCGTCGAAGACGCGGGCCGTGCCCTCGAACACCGACTCGTCGAAGCCGGCTGACTTGACCACCGCGCCCTCCGGCGCCAGCGACCCCTTGAGGATGGTCAGCCCGCCGGTGTGGTGGATCGGCTCGGACAGCGCCCGGACGACCTTGCCGTCGACGTCCGGCGGACGGACGTCGGCGAGGTTCTCGGCGAGCGTCTTGCCCGTCACCGTCAGGCAGTCGCCGTGGAGCAGCCCGGCGTCGAGAAGGGCCCGCATGACGACCGGCACGCCCCCCACGCGGTCGATGTCGGTCATGACGAACTGGCCGAACGGCTTGACGTCGGCCAGGTGCGGCACGGTGGCGCCGATGCGCGCGAAGTCGTCGATGGTGAGGTCGACGTCGGCCTCGTGGGCGATCGCGAGCAGGTGCAGCACGGCGTTCGTCGACCCGCCGAAGGCCATGACGACGGCGATGGCGTTCTCGAACGCCTCCTTGGTCATGATGTCGCGCGCACGGATCCCCCGGCGCAGCAGCTCGACGACGGCCTCACCCGACTTGCGGGCATAACCGTCGCGCCGGCGGTCGGTCGCCGGCGGCGCCGCCGAGCCGGGCAGCGACATGCCGATCGCCTCCGCCACGGAGGCCATCGTGTTCGCGGTGTACATGCCGCCGCAGGCACCCTCGCCCGGGCAGATGGCGCGCTCGATGGCGTCGACGTCCTCACGCGACATGCGCCCGGCAGCGCACGCACCGACGGCCTCGAACGCGTCGATGATCGTGACGACCTTCTCGGTGCCGTCGGAGAGCTTGGCGATGCCCGGGAGGATGGACCCGGCATAGAGGAACACCGACGAGAGGTTGAGCCGTGCGGCGGCCATGAGCATGCCGGGCAGCGACTTGTCGCAGCCCGCAAGCAGGACCGACCCGTCGAGGCGCTCGGCGTTCATGACGGTCTCCACCGAGTCGGCGATGATCTCGCGGGACACCAGGCTGAAGTGCATGCCCTCGTGGCCCATCGAGATGCCGTCGGACACCGAGATGGTGCCGAACTCGAGCGGGTACCCGCCGCCGGCGTGGACGCCGTCCTTGACCGCCTTGGCGAGCCGGTCGAGCGACAGGTTGCACGGGGTGATCTCGTTCCACGAGCTCGCGACGCCGATCTGTGGCTTGGCGAAGTCGTCGTCGCCGAGGCCTACCGCCCGGAGCATCCCCCGCGCGGCGGTCTTCTCCAGACCGTCCGTGACGTCGCGGCTACGGGGCTTGATGTCGGGCGTCTGCGTCATGAAGGCAGCATAGGACGCCGTCCGCTGGGTGGACACGGCATCTCAGCTCCCGACCACAGTGGTCGGACGTGCGCCGACGCGTCGTCCCGGCGCGGCGTGGCGGTCAGCCCCGGCTGACGTGGAAGCGCAGGAGCGAGCACGACCCGGCCTCGAGGTCGGTCCACTCCCCCTGGTAGCGCAGCACGGCCAGGCCGCTCGTCGCGAAACCGGCCGCGAGGGCGTCGTGGGCCTCCCGCGAGCCGTCGCCCTCGGTGAGGAGGGTCGTCAGGTGGGCCGTCGTCGGGTTGTGCCCGACGACGAGGACGGTCGCGGTGTCGCCGGCGTCCTCGCGGACGGTCTCGAGCACCTGCTGCGGGCCACCCTCGTAGACCGTGCGCCGGTACTCGACGAACTCGGTCTGGGCGCCGCCGTGGCAGGCCTCCTCCCAGGTCTGACGCGTGCGCACCGCCGTCGAGCAGATGACGAGGTCCGGCACCAGGCCCTCCGCACGCAGCCAGGCGCCGGCGGCCTTGGCGTCGCGGCGGCCGCGGTCGGTCAGCTCCCGGTCGTGGTCCGGTTTCCCGGGCACCTGCTCGGCCTTGGAGTGGCGCATGAGGACGAGGGTCTTCTCGCGGGCGGCGGTGCTCATGTCACCGAGCATGCCGTGATCCGACGGCATTGTCAGCCCGCGCGGCGGCGCCCGTGGGTCACAGCTCGAGGACCGGCCTGATCCGCTTGGGTGTCCACATCCGCGACCGGCGGGCCGCCACCGTCGACACCGCGAGCGCGACGAGCAGGTAGAGGGCGAGGACGCCGACCGAGCCGAGCACCGGCCCGAGGTCCGCGCCGTAGAGCAGCCGACGCAGCCCGTCGACGGCGTGGCTCATCGGCACGACGTGGTGCACCGCCTGCAAGGGCGCCGGCAGCGTCTGCCACGGGAAGGTGCCACCCGCGCTGACGAGCTGCACGACCATGAGGACGAGGCCGAGGAACTTGCCCACGGCGCCGAGGCGCGAGGCGAGCGCGTGCAGGATCGCCACGAACGTCAGGGACGTGAGGCAGAGGAAGAGGAACGCGAGCACGGGGTGCGCGATCCGGATGTCGACGCCGCGGCTGACGACGAGCACGAGCGCCGCGACCTGCGCGAGCCCGACGATCGCCGGTGCGAGCCAGCCGCCGAGCGCGGTGCGCACCGAGCGCTGGCTCGTCGCCAGCGCCCGTGGCGACAGCGGCCGCACGAAGAGGAACAGGACGTAGGCGCCGATCCAGAGGGCCAGGCTCATGAACAGGGGCGCGAGGCCGGCGCCGTACGAGCCGGCCGAGGAGAGCGACCCCGTGGAGACGCCGACGGGGTTGCCGATCGTCTCGGCCATGGCCCTGCGCTGGGCCTCACTCGGGTCGGGCACGGAGTCGCGACCCTCGACGAGGCCCGCGTGCAGGTCGGTCGCTCCGCGGGTCAGCGTGTCGAGACCGGACGCCAGCGACGCCGCGCCCGAGGCCAGGTGGTCACCACCCGACGCGGCCTCGGCCGCGCCGGTCGACAGCCTGGTGGCCCCGGCCCCGAGGGCGTCGAGGCCACCGGCGAGCGCACCCGCGCCGTCGTGCACCCGGACCGCACCGGAGCGGGCCCGGCTGATGCCCTCCGCGAGGGCGGGGGTGGCGTTCGCGAGCGATCGGGCGCCGGCGGCCACGCGGTCGGCGCCCGTGGACAGTCGCACGAGGTCGCCGGAGGCGCTCTGGATGGTGGCGTCGGCGTGGTCGACGTCACCCGCCATGGCACCGAGCCGCGAGTCGACGAGGGACAGCTGGGCATCGGTCAGGCCTTGGGTCCGCAACGCGGCGAGCAGGGCGGTGCGGTCGGCGCTGAGGCGCCGCTTGAGCTCGCTCGACGCGGAGGCGGCTCGGATGCCGTAGCCGGCGACGGTCCGGTTGCCGGCCGCCACCTGCTCGGCGCCGTCGGCCAGCCGGGCGGTGCGGGACGGCAGGTCCGCGGTGCGCGCCTGCAGGGTCCCGAGGCCGGAGGCCAGCTGCGCGGCGCCGGCCTGCAGGTCGTCGGCCCCGGCGGCCGCCCGGCCGATGCCGGTCGCGAGCCGCGTCGCCCCGGACGACAGGTCGTGCAGTCCGGTGGCCAGGCTCGTGGCGCCCGTCGCGAGCCGGTGGGCGCCGGCGTCGGCCTTCGCAGCCCCGGACCGCAGCCGCTCCGAGCCGTCGACCGCCTGGACGAGGTGGTCGTGGACCTGGCTGAAGCCGAGCAGCAGCCTGCTGGCGGCCGTCCGGCTGACCTCGCGGGCGACCGAGGCGGTGACCTGCTTGATGACCTGGTTGCCGATCATCGAGGTCATGTAGTTGTTGGCGTCGTTGGTCTCGAGCACCACCGTGGCCCGGCGCGGCGTGAAGGCTGCCGTCGACGCGAGGTCGGCCGAGAAGCTGCGGGGCAGGATGACGGCGAACGCGTAGCGGCCGTCGTCGACGCCACGCATCGCCTCGGCCCGCGAGACACGGTGCCAGTCGAAGGACCTGGAGTCGACGAGGTGGTCGGCCACCTGCCCGCCGACCTGGAGCGTCTCCCCCGTGCTCAGCGTCGTGCCGGAGTCGTCCGAGACGACCGCGGCCGGCACCTGGGGGAAGGCACCGTACGGGTCGTGGTTGGCGTAGAGGTAGAGGCCGCCGTAGAGGGTCGGGATGAGCACGAGCGCCGTGAGGGCGAGCCGGGCCAGGCGCGAGGAGGTGAGGCGTCGCAGCTCGGCGACGGCCAGACGGAAGGGGTTCATGCCGTGAGCTCTTTCGTGGACGGGAGGGCTGCGGCGGTCGCAGAGGTGGTCAGGACGATGACGACGAGACCGGTCGCCGCGAGGCGACGGCAGGTCTGGAACCAGACGGTGTGGTCACCGCCGTGCCGTTCGGGTCCGGCCAGGACGAGGACGCGGACGTGGGGGTGGAGCGCGCCCAGCTCGAGCAGCAGGCTGGTGCGGACCCCCGCCGGCAGTCGCTCCCACGGTCGGCCGGCGCGGTCGGTGAGGTCGCGCTCGGCGAGGAACGCGGCGACCGCGGCCCGGGAGGCGGGACGTTCGGCGAGCGCCAGCTCCTCCTCGACGACGGCCCGGACGGTGATGGCCTCCTCCGGGGCGGTGACGTCCGCGACGTCGACGAGGCGCGTCCGCAGCTGCAGGTCGGGCAGCCGTGACGCCCCGCCGAGGCTGACCCGCCCCCGGAGCAGGTCGACGCGGCCACCGATGGCGAGGGCGAGCGCGACCTGGGGGATGCCGGGGTCGGTGGCGACGACCGTGACCTCGCCGGCAGGAGCGACGAAGCTGAGGTGCTCGACGAAGGGCTCTTGGGTGCCCGCGACGGTCACGTCGTCGACGACGACGGTGCGCAGGTCCGGCGCCGGGCGGGGGTCCACCTCTGAAGCAGTCACGATACGAGTATGCATCCGATACGCACTCGTATCCAATTCGAGGACGTATCCTTGCGGCATGAGCACGCCGGCTGAGCCCCGCATCACCGCCCGACGCAAGGCCACCCGCGACCGCGTCCTCGAAGCCGCGAGCGAGGTTTTCGCCGAACGCGGCTTCCACGGCGCCACCGTCGAGGACATCTGTGAGCGCGCCGGGTTCACCCGTGGCGCCTTCTACTCGAACTTCTCCTCCAAGGACGACCTCGTCCTCGAGCTGTCGCGGCGCCAGGCCGAGGACCTCGTCGAGCGCATCCGACGGGCGAGCAAGCGCGAGCACGCCGCCGCGGAGGACGTGCTGCGCGACGTGTTCGCCGCGCTCGCGGACGAGAGCCGCAGCAAGGAGCGCTGGGTCGTGCTGACGACCGAGTTCACGCTGCACGCCATCCGGGACGCCGGGGCACGGCGGGCCTGGGCCGCCCAGCAGCGCAGGGTCCGTGACGAGCTCGTGGCCGTCGTCGACGAGGCCGTGGAACGGCAGGGGTTGACCCTGCCGATGCCCACGGACCTGTTCGTCCGCGTCGCCATCGCCCTGACCCAGGGCTCGCTGACCCAGCGTCTCGTCGAGCCGAGGTCGCTCGCCGTCGGCGAGCTCGAGCGGACCGTGCTGCCGATCCTGCTCGGCGTGCACGCCTGACGAGGGCTCCCTCAGCCCCCCGAGACCGCGTTGATGATGTGCACCCGCGCTCCCGCGGGCACCGGAGTCGCGACACCGTCCCCCCGCGTCGCGTCCTCGCCGTTGACGAACACCTTGACGTGACGTCGGATGTGGCCGCGCTCGTCGCGGACCTTGCCGTCGAGGATGCGGTGCTCGGCGAAGGCGCGGTCGAGCAGCTCGGCGACGCTCTGGCCGCCGCCGGGCGACTCCACCTCGATCTCGGACACTCCCCCGACGAGGTCGCGGAGCATGCCGGGCAGGATGACTCGGACCGGTGCGACGCTCATGCCGAACCCCTCCGCCCTCAGCCGACCTGGGCCGCGCGCACGACGAGGACGTCGGGCAGCTGCGTGGCGATGCGCTGGAAGGACTCGCCCTCGTCCGCCGAGGCGAAGACGTCGCCGTTGCGGGTGCCGAGGTAGACCCCGACCGGGTCGGCGGTGTCGAGGGACGCGGCGTCGCGCAGCACACAGGTGTAGCTGTCCGAGGGCAGCCCCTGCGCCTGCATGCGCCAGTGGGTGCCGCCGTCGTCGGAGCGCTGGACCTGCAGCTGCGCGCCCGGCGGGATGCGCTCACCGTCGTCGGCCACCGGGACGTTCCACACGACGCCCGGACGCCGGGGGTGCGCCAGGATGGTGAAGCCGAAGTCGGTGGGCAGGCCCTCGGCGATCGACTGCCAGGTGGCACCGTTGTCGTCGGAGCGGTAGACGCCCTTGTGGTTCTGCGCGTAGAGCTCGCCGTCGCCGCTGCCCCGCGCGACCTTGTGGACGCACTGGCCGAACTCGGGGTACTCGTCGTCGGGCATGAAGTACGCGCGGATACCGGGGTTCGAGGGCGCCCACGTCTGGCCGGCGTCGCTGGACCGGTAGACACCGCCGGCGCTCATCGCGACGAGGAGGTTCTCGGGGTGCCCGGCCTCGGGGACGATCGTGTGGACGGCTCCCCCACCGAAGCCCGGCTCCCACTTGGGCCGGTGCGGGTGGTCCCAGAGGCCGCGGACCAGCTCGTAGTGCTCGCCGCGGTCGGTGGAGCGGAACAGCGCGTGCGGCTCGACGCCGGCCCAGACGACGTCGTCGTCGTTCGGGTCGGGGGTCAGCTGCCAGACCCGCTCGAGCGCGGTGTCGGTGTCGGTCGGGAAGGCGAGGGCCCGGTCGGGGCTCTCGGTCCACGTTCGTCCGGCGTCGGTGCTCACCTGGACGGTCGGGCCCCAGTGCCACGACTTGACGCCGGCGAGGACGCTCGTCCGGCCGGCCCGGGTGTCGACGGCGACCGACGCGACCTCGCTCATGAGGAAGTGCGGGCCCTCGAGGGTCCACTCCGCGCGGTCGGCGCTGCGGGCGACCCACAGCCCCTTGCGCGTGCCGATGGCGACGATGGTCTCAGTCATGTTCACAGTGTCCACTACCCCACCGACAGCGACAAGGGTCGACGCGCGGTGCCACCGGCCGACGTGCTCAGTCGCCGCGGGACGCTCCCCCGACCACGACGACGTTGTCGAGCGGGCGTCCGTCACGCAGCGCCTCGGCCTGCCGGCGGACCAGCGCGACCGCCCGGGGCCGCATCGCGTCGGTCGCGCCGCCGACGTGCGGGGTGACGAGCACGCCCCGCGTCGTCCAGAGCGGGTGGTCGGCGGGCAGCGGCTCCGGGTCGGTGACGTCGAGCGCCGCGCGGAGCCGGCCCGAGGCGCACTCGGCGACGAGCGCGTCGGTGTCGACGACCGGTCCGCGGGCGACGTTGACCAGGACCGCACCGCCGGGCATGAGGGCGAGGGTCTCGGCGCCGACGAGCCCGCGCGTGGCGTCGGTGAGTGGGACGACGACGATGACGACGTCGTGGTCCGGCAGGAGACGGGGCAGCTCGTCGATGCCGTGCACCTGCTCGACGAGGTCGTCACCGGCGCGGGCCCGGCTCGCGACCGCGGTCACCGACACCTCGAACGGCAGGAGCCGTCGCACGACGGCGCGGCCGATGTGGCCGTAGCCGAGCACGAGGACGCGCCGGTCGGCGAGCGACCGCCGCAGCACGAGCGGCGTCCACTCGCCCTGCGCCTGCGCGGCGGCGAACTCGGGGACCTCGCGGATCGAGGCGAGCGCCAGCGCGAGGGCCAGCTCGGCGGTGCTCGCGTCGTGGACGCCGGCCGCGTTGCACAGCGCGACGCCCTCGGGCACCTCGTCGGCGAACTGCTCGTACCCCGCGCTCTGCAGCTGGAGCGCCTCGAGGCTCTCGAGCCCCGGCGTGACGTCGGCCAGCCGCAGTCGCGTCATGTACGGCACGACGGCGAGCCGGATCTCCGCGCCACGCGGGTGCGGTTCCTGCATGTCCCACACGACCAGCTCCACGCGGCCGTCGGCCGTGAGCTCGGCCAGCCGGTCGGCGTAGTCCTGCTCGGGGACGGACACGACGAGTCGCTCGGTGCTCATGCCCGAGACGCTACCCAGCACCTCGCGGCGGTCCGGACTAGGCTCCGGGCCGTGGTCCCGCCCGACGCCTCCCGCCCGCGCGTGCCGACAGGACGCGTCCTGTCGGTCAACGTGGGACGCCGCTCGGCGCGGTCCTACGCCACCGCGGACGCCACGGCCATCGACAAGAGCGCCACGGCGGCGGTCGAGGTCCGCGACCCCGGGCCGAAGCGCGGCGGCCTGGGCAGCGGCGTCGTCGGTGACGAGATCGGCGACCCGCGCCACCACGGCGGTCGGCTCCAGGCCGTGTACGCCTATCCGCGCGAGGACCAGCAGTGGTGGGCCGAGCGCATCGGGCGGCCCATAGCCGCAGGCGAGTTCGGCGAGAACCTCACGACGGAGGGCCTCGACACGACCCACGCCCTCGTCGGCGAGGTGTGGCGCGTCGGCACCGCGGTCCTGCGCGTCGAGGTGCCGCGCATCCCGTGCCGCACCTTCGCCGGCCACATGCGCGAGAGAGGGTGGGTGCGGCGCTTCACCGAGGCGGGTCGCACGGGGGCGTACCTGTCGGTGACGGTCCCCGGCCGCATCGTCACCGGTGACGCGGTCCTCGTCGAACGACCGGACCACGACGTCGACCTGCTCACCCTCTTCCGGGCGCTGACCGGCGACCTCGACGCCACGCGCCGCGTCGTCGAGGCGGCCGTCGTCGACGCCGAGGTGCAGGCCGACCTCGTCGGGACGCTGCGCCGACGCGGCGCCGAGATGCGCTGACGTGCGCTGACGTGCACTGACGCGTGCTGAGGTGGGCAGACGCGCGCTGACGCGGCGGCGTCGGGCGCCGGCTCGGGGACACCCTCGGGTGACAATGGCGTATGTCGCCGAGATCCCGTCCGTCCCGTCGAACCGTCGCGGGCCTCGCCGCCACGGCCCTGCTCGCAGCGGGCTGCTCCAGCCCCGCGGGCGGCGGGCCCGGCACGTCGGCGACGGGGTCGGTCACGCCGTCGGTGACAGGCCAGGTGGCACCGTCGGTGGCCCAGTCCGACGGCCCGGTCACCCTCCTCGGAGGCCTCGACATCGCGTGGTCGGTCGCCGTCCTGCCGGACGGCAGTGCCCTCGTCAGCGAGCGCAACACCGGACGCGTGCACCGGGTGCCGCCGCCGGGCGCCGGCGGGGCGCCGGAGGTCGTCGGGGAGCTGCCGATCTCCCGCACGGGCGGCGAGGGCGGTCTGCTCGGGCTCGCCGTGGCCGGCGACGTCGCACGGACTCCCGTCGTCTACGCCTACTACTCGACCGAGGGCGACAACCGCGTCGCCGCCGTGCCCTGGGACGGCAGGCGGCTCGGCGAGCCCCGGGTCGTGCTGTCGGGGATCCCCCGCGGCACCAACCACAACGGTGGCCGCATCGCCTTCGGTCCCGACGGCTACCTCTACGTCTGTACGGGTGATGCCGGCGACTCCTCGCACTCGCAGGACCTCGGCTCGCTCGGCGGCAAGATCCTGCGCGTGACCCGGGACGGGCAGCCCGCCCCGGGCAACCCGTTCGGTGGTTCACCGATCTGGTCCTACGGCCACCGCAACGTCGAGGGCCTGGCCTGGGACTCTCACGGTCGGCTGTGGGCCAGCGAGTTCGGCGCCGACACGTGGGACGAGCTCAACCTCATCCGGCCGGGCGGCAACTACGGCTGGCCCGCGGTCGAGGGCCAGGCCGGCCGGCCGGGCTATGTCGACCCGGTCGCGCAGTGGCCCCCCTCGGAGATGTCGCCGAGCGGGATCGCCGTCGGTCCCGATGACGCCGTGTACCTGGCGGCGCTGCGGGGCCAGTCGGTCTGGCGCGTGCCCGTCGGCGCGGACGGCCGGGCGGGCACGCCGACCCGCTACCTCGAGGGGACGTACGGACGCGTGCGCGACGTGCACGTCGTCGACGGCCGGTTCTGGCTGGTCACGAGCAACGGCGGGGACGACCGTCTCGTGTCGTTGCCCCCGTCGGCCGTGGGGGCCGGCTGAGGCCGCCCGCCACGGTGGCTACTGGCCGAGCTTGGCCAGGATGAGGGCGCGGGCCCTGCCGGCGTCGGCCTGGCCCTTCATCTCCTTCATGACCTGGCCGATGAGCGCACCGGCAGCCTGGACCTTGCCGCCGCGGATCTTGTCGGCGACGTCGGCGTTGCCCGCGATGACCTTGTCGACGGCGGCCTCGAGGGCGCTGTCGTCCTGGACGAGCTCGAGCCCGCGCGCGTCCGCGACGGCGGTCGGTGCGCCCTCGCCGGCGAGGACCCCGTCGAGCACCTGACGGGCCATCGAGTCGTTGAGCCGACCCGAGGTCACGAGCCCGTCGAGCTCGGCGACGTGGGCCGGCGACAGGCCGATCGACGACGCGTAGGTGACGAGGTCCTGGGCCTCGGCGTTGGCCCGGCGCGACGGCTCGCCGAGCCACCACTTGCGGGCGGCCGCCGGGCTCGCCCCCGCGGCCACGGTCTGCTCGATGAGCTCGACGGCGCCGGCGTTGAGGACGTCGCGCATCTCCAGATCGCTGTAGCCCCAGTCGGACTGGAGTCGCCTGCGGCGAGCGGCGGGGTTCTCCGGCAGGGTGCCGCGCAGCTGCTCGACCCACTCCGCCGGGGGCGCGACCGGCACGAGGTCGGGCTCGGGGAAGTACCGGTAGTCCTCGGCGTCGGACTTCGTGCGGCCCGACGTCGTGACGCCGGTGTCCTCGTGCCAGTGCCGCGTCTCCTGCAGGATCGAGCCGCCGCCGGACAGGATCGCCGCGTGGCGGGAGATCTCGTACCGGACCGCCCGCTCGACCGAGCGGAGCGAGTTGACGTTCTTCGTCTCGGTGCGCGTGCCGAAGGGGACGGCGGCCTGCTCCACCGACGTCGGGTCGCCGGCCTTGGGGCGCAACGAGACGTTGGCGTCGCAGCGCATCGAGCCCTGCTCCATCTTGACGTCGCTGACGTCGAGGGCACGCAGCAGGTCACGCAGTGCCGACACGTAGGCGCGCGCGACCTCGGGGGCCCGCTCCCCCGCCCCGGTCATCGGCTTGGTGACGATCTCGATGAGCGGGATGCCGGCTCGGTTGTAGTCCACGAGGCTGTGGGTCGCGCCGTGGATGCGGCCGGTGGCGCCGCCGACGTGAAGCGACTTGCCGGTGTCCTCCTCCATGTGGGCGCGCTCGATCTCGACCCGGTAGACGGTGCCGTCCTCGAGCTCGACGTCGAGGTGCCCGTCGTAGGCGATCGGCTCGTCGTACTGCGAGGTCTGGAAGTTCTTGGGCATGTCCGGGTAGAAGTAGTTCTTCCTGGCGAACCGGCACCAGGCAGCGATCTCGCAGTTGAGCGCCAGGCCGATGCGGATCGCCGACTCGACGGCCTTCTCGTTGACGACCGGCAGTGCGCCCGGCAGGCCGAGGCACACGGGACAGACCTGCGAGTTCGGCTCGGCGCCGAACTCGGTCGGGCAGCCGCAGAACATCTTCGTGGCCGTGTGCAGCTCGACGTGCACCTCGAGACCCATGACCGGGTCGAAGCGCTCGAGGGCCTCGTCGTAGTCGAGCACGGCGTCCGTGGCGATGGTCGTCATCGTCAGGCTCCCTTCACGGCGGGGGTGGCGTCCAGCGCGGGCGCGCGGTCGAGGATGGGGCCACCCCAACGGTCGACGAGCGCCGCCTCGAGGGCCGCGCCCACGGTGTAGAGGC
>NZ_JBNDHY010000127.1:0-12452 GCF_056755315.1 Monashia sp. HAY1-2A | reverse complement strand
CCTGCGGACCGAGTGCCCGTACGGCGCGCAACGCCTCCATCATCTTGTCCTGGTGGCCGTGCGCGGTGTCGATGACGAGGACGTCGGCCCCGGCGTCCAGGACCTCGGACGCCTTCGCGGCGACGTCGCCGTTGATGCCCACCGCGGCGGCGACCCGCAGCCGGCCCGACGCGTCGACCGCGGGGCTGTAGAGGCCGGCGCGCAGGGCCCCGCCGCGGGTGAGGATGCCCACGAGCTCCCCGGAGTCGGACACCACGGGCGCGACCTTGCGACGCGCCTCGGAGAGTCGCTCGAACGCGTCCTGCGGACCCACCGACTCGGGCAGCACCACCATGTCCTCGCGCATGACGTCCTGCACCTGGGTGAAACGGTCGACGCCGGTGAGGTCCTTCTCCGTGACGATGCCGACCGGCTTCGGGCCGTCGACGACGACGGCCGCCCCGTGGGCGCGCTTGCCGAGCAGCACGAGGGCCTCGCCCGCCGTCATGTGGCGCTCGAGGGTGATCGCCGTGTCGTGGACGAGGTGGCGGCCCTTGACCCAGCCGACGACGTCGCGCACGACCTCGGTGGGGATGTCCTGCGGGACGACCGCGATGCCGCCGCGACGGGCCACCGTCTCGGCCATCCGGCGCCCCGCGATGGCGGTCATGTTCGCGACGACGAGCGGGATCGTCGTGCCCGTCCCGTCCACCGAGGACAGGTCGACGTCGAGGCGGCTGGTCACCGACGAACGGCTCGGGACCATGAAGACGTCGTCGTAGGTCAGGTCGAGCTGGGGCTGGAGGCCGTTGAGGAACTGCACGGTCACTCACTCTAGGCGGCGCGGGGACGGACGGGCTCGCGCGTCTTCCCCCGCGGCCGGATCTGCCGTGGGCGTAGGCCATTGCCATCACCCCGGGCCCGAGTAATCATGATTACATGATTACGAATGAGTCCCAGGAACGGGTCCGTGGCTGGTTCGCCGGCCGCCTGCCCGAGGAGTGGCGTCGCGAGACGCCGCAGATCAGCGTCGACCGCGAGGAGATCACGGTCGTGCTCACCATCGAGGACGTCGACCTGCCCGACGGCTCGAGCGACGCGGAACGGGCCGAGGCCCGCGCCGGGCGTGCGAAGGCGTTCCGCGAGGACACCCGCGGCCGCCGCATCGAGATCGCCCGCGAGGCGGAGCACCGCTTCGACCGAAAGGTGTCGTGGGGGCTGCGGGTCGGTGACCGCAGCGAGCTGTGGACCCACGTCGCGGCTCCCACCATGACCCGGCTGCGCCAGCCGGAGCGGCTCGTCCTCGACACCCTCGTCGACGCCGGGGTAGCCCGGTCGCGCGCCGAGGCCCTGGCCTGGTGCGTGAAGCTCGTCGGCCAGCACGAGAGCGACTGGCTCGGCGAGCTGCGGGAGGCGATGTCGCACGTGGCCGACGTGCGTACGAAGGGCCCTGCCGCCTAGGGCTGCCGGTCAGCCCTGATCGTCGCCGGACGGGTCGGCGTTCTCGGCGTCGTTGGTCTGCTGGTCGCTGTCCCGCTTGATAGCGGAGATCTCGAACTCGAGCGAGATCTTCTCGGAGACGAGGACGCCCCCGGAGTCGAGAGGCATGTTCCACTCGAGCCCGAAGTCGCGGCGGTTGATGCGACGCGAACCCTCGAAGCCGGCGCGCAGCGCGCCGAACGCGTCGGTCTCGACGCCGAGCAGCTCGAGGGGGATGGTCACCGGCTTGGTGATGTCGCGGATGGTGAGGTTGCCCGAGACCATGTAGGCCCGGTCCTCGACCTCCTCGATCTGGGTGCTCTCGAACCGGATCTCGGGCCACTTCTCGACATCGAAGAAGTCGGCGCTGCGCAGGTGGTCGTCGCGCTGCTGGTTGCGGGTGTCGACGCTGGCGGCCTTGAGGATGATCTCGGCCGAGGACTTCGACATGTCGTCGAGGTCGGCGTAGAAGTGCCCCTTGACGTCGTTGAAGGACCCCCGGACGGTGGTCACCATGGCATGCCGCGCGGAGAACCCGATGCGCGTGTGGGCCGGGTCGAAGTCCCAGTCGCCGTTCAGCGGCGAACTGTCGTCCGTCATTGGTGTCTCCTGCACGCGTGAGTTTCGAGTCGCGGAAGTCTCTCACGACCCAGGGGTGCCGACCGTTGCCCAGTCCGGCAACCGACGCTCGTGCACGCCCCGACGAGCACGCTCTGACTTTACCCGTTCCTGACCCTGCAGCACCGGGGGCAGGACGCCCCCACTGCGGGCGTAGCGCCACGGCCCGGTCGGATCGCGCCTCGGCGTGCGCTATAGTTGGCGTCGCCCGGAGCGATCCGGGTATCTGTTTGCGCAGATCCGGCCAGGTAGCTCAGTTGGTACGAGCGTCCGACTGAAAATCGGAAGGTCGGCGGTTCGACCCCGCCCCTGGCCACCACCCGAAACCGCAGGTCACACCCGATGTGACCTGCGGTTTGTCGTAGGTGGACTGCCCCTGCGTGTCGAGGATCGTACGGTCGAGCGGCTCCTGGCGGCCGGGCGCCAACGGGCCCGGGCCAGCGATGCTGACCCGGGCCCGGAGCTCAAGCGTTGTCCTGCCTCAGCCGATCTGGCCGGTCACGCCGACCGCATCGGCGCTCAGGCGTCGTTACGCGTACGCGTTGAGCTCGGCAATCGACCACCAGCTGCCGGCGCTGCCCGTGTTGACGACCTTGAGGTAGCGGGCCGTCTGCGCCGGGAAGGTCGCGACCTGCGTCGGCTGGCCGTCCGCGACGATGGAGGCGACCTTCGTCCAGGCCGATCCGTCGGCGGACACGAGGACGTCGGCTCCGCGCGCGTAGTCGTCGATGCTGGTTCCGGAGTCGAGCACGACCCTGCTGAAGGTCTGTGGCTGGCCCATGTCGACCTGGACCCACATGCCGTCGTACAGGCTGGTCCCCGAGCTATACCTCGAGTTGATGTCGCCGTCCAGGAGGTGCCCGAGCGCATCGTTCGGCCAGGGGCTCTCGTTGGATGCCGTAGCGGTCCAGCCGGTTCGAGCCAGCGGTGCGTCAAGAGCCGCGTCGTAGTAGACGTTGAGCTCCGCGATGGACCACCAGTTGCCGGCACTGCCCGTGTTGACGACCTTGAGGTAGCGGGTCGTCTGCGTCGGGAAGGTCGCCAGCTGGGTCGGCTGGCCGGCCCCGGAGATCGAGGCGACCTTCGTCCAGGCCGATCCGTCGGCGGACACGTAGACGTCGGCGCTGCGCGCGTAGTCGTCGGTGCTGCTGCCGGGGTCCAGCTCGACCTTGTTGAAGGTCTTCTGCTGACCCATGTCCACCTGGACCCACATCCCGTCGTACTGGCTGGCTCCGGAGCTGTACCGGGAGCTGGTGTCGCCGTCGAGGATGTGCGCCAGCGCATCGTTGGGCCACGGGCTCTCGTCGGATGCCGTTGCGGCCCAACCGGTCTTGTCCAGCGGTGCCTTCGGGTCCGGCTCCGGGTCCGGGTCGGTGTTGTTGTAGACGCCGAGCTCGGCGATGGACCACCAGTTGCCGGCGCTGCCGGTGTTGACGACCTTGAGGTAGCGGGCCGTCTGGGTGGGGAACGACGCCAGCTCGATCTGCTGGCCGGTTGCCGTGACGGAGGAGACCTTCGTCCAGCTGTCGCCGTCGGAGGACACGTAGACGTCGGCGCTGCGCGCGTAGTCGCCGGTGCTGCTTCCGGAGTCGAGCACGAGCCTGTTGAAGGTCTGCGGCTGCCCCATGTCGACCTTGATCCACATGCCGTCCTGCTGTGCCTTGCCGGAGCTGTACCGGGAGTCGGCGTCACCGTCGAGCAGGTGCTCAACCACATCGGTGGGCCACGGGCTCACGTCAGACGCCGTCGCGGTCCAACCGTCCGGGTCCAGTGGAGTTCCCAGACCGGTGACGGTGAACGGCGCTCCACCCGCCGACTCTCCGCCGGCACCGATCACCGACACGTCGTACTTCCCGGAGGCGAGTCCGGCCGGAACGTACGCGCTGATGCTCGTGTCGGACCAGCTGTCGATCTTCGCGTGGACCGATCCGAAGTACACGGTGCCAAGGCCCTGGGTCCTGCCGAAGTGCGAGCCGGTGACCTTGAACTTGTACCCCGGGATGCCCTTGTTCGGGGCCAGGCTGCTGAAGGTCGGCTTCGGGTAACTCGCCAAGGGCTGCGTCGTGAACATCGCGGAGGTGCCGCTGGGCAGCGAGTAGGCGTAGGCGCCGTCCTTGCTCACCGGGAACGCCAGACTGCTGCGGCTCCCGTTGTAGACGACCGCCACGGCAGCGCCGTCCGGCGCGGTCCACGTCTTCTGCTCGAGGCCCTTCGGCACGGTGGTCGGAGCCTGGATCGACGCCGTGCCGCTCGTGCCCCCGAACACCTTGAACTCACCGATCGACCAGCGGAAGAAGAACGACGCCGCGCTGGCGACGACGCGGACGTACCGCGCCCTCTGCGGTGCCAGTGAGATGGCGACCGTCCGGAGGTCCCCGCTGCCGTCGGCGACCGCGCTGCCCCAGTTGACGCCGTCGTTCGAGACGTACACCTGGTACTTCGCGAGGGAGTCGAAGGCGTTCTTCGCGGTGTTGTCCATGACGATCTTGTTGAAGCTCGTCGGAGCGCCGAAGTCGACCTGGAACCAGTCGCCGCTCTTCACCTTGGTCCCGGAACGCCATCGGGTGTCGGCGTCACCGTCGATGGCGTTCGCCGCCGCGTCCGACACCGCGCTCGACGAGGCCTTTGCCGTCCACCCACTCCGGCCCAGCTCGGTGCCCGGTGTCTTGATGGACGCACCGGCCGGAAGCGAGTAGGTGAGCAGATCCGTCCCGGTCTTGATGCCGTTCTGGACGGGCAGCAGGTCCGGGTCGTAGGTGACCGTCACCGGGTCGGTCTTGCCGAAGGTGAAGTCGTGGTTCGGGTCGGTGACGGTGGTCGCCGCCTGCGTGCTGCCGTTCTGGGTGGGCCCGGAGTAGGTGAAGGTGACGGCGTCACCGGCGCCCAGGGTGTAGTCGAATGACTGCGTGCCGTCGGCGACGCTGAACGTCTTGTCGGCGTTGCTGTCGTTGTAGGCCACCACGACCTTCGAGCCGTCGGGGTTCTGGAACGCGACGTTCTCGACGCTGCCTTCACCGAAGGAGTTGGAGTAGATCCGGTGGGCGCTGGGCTTGACGAACCGGCTGACCTGGGCGAGGGCGTAGTAGTCCGCGTTGTAGGTCACCACACCGGTCTTGGGGTCGATCGTGACCAGCCCACGGCAGATGCCGATGCCGTTGGTGTCGGCGTTGAGCGGCCCCTTGTCGGGGTCCAGGGCGATGTTCCACAGCATGACGCCGTTGGCCCAGTTGCGCGTGCCGTCGATGAGCCAGCTGTTCATGGCGTCGTGGAAGGCCACCTGCTTGCTCGCCTGCCAGTCGCCGCCGGTGGCCTCGGTGAGGTACGACTCCTTGCTCGGGTAGTCGTTGTGGGCCAGCGTCTGGTAGATCGGGGTGCCGCTGTAGATGTGCCAGCCGGCCCCGACGGCGTAGTCCTTCGTGGTCGGGTCGTTGTAGACCGACTCGGGGTACGACGGCACGTCCCAGTTGTGGTCCCAGGCCAGGATCTTGGTGGACAGCTTGTTGGCCTCGAACGCCTGGCCCATCTGCTGCACCAGCTTGATCTGCTGTGCGGGGGTCAGGGCCATACCCGGCCAGGTCGGAGCGTTCAGCGGCTCGTTCTGCGGTGTCACGTAGTGGACCGGGACACCGGCCTTGCCGTAGGCCTGGATGAACTTGACGAAGTAGTTGGCGAGCGCCTGCGAGTACTCGTCCTTGAGGGTGCCGCCGATCATGTTGTCGGAGGTCTTCATCCAGCCCGGCGGGCTCCACGGTGTGGCAGTGATCTTGATCGACGGGTTGAGCGCGAGAGCCTGCTTCAGCTGCGGGATGATGTACGGCTCGTCGTGCGCGATGGAGAACTTCGACAGCGTGGGGTCAGTCTGCCCGGCCGGCATGTCGTCGTAGGAGTAGTTCCCGCTCGCCGCGAAGTCCGAGGCGCCCATCGGCAGCCGGACCATGCTCAACCCGGCACCGGTCACCGGGTCGAACAGCTTCTTCATCAAGGTGTCACGACCAGCGGCCGGCAGCTTGTCGATCAGCCAGGAGGACGAGTCGGTCAGCGCCGCCCCGAACCCGGTGACCTTCTGGTACTTGATTCGGTTGTCCACCTGGATGGTCAGCGGGTTGGCTGTCTGCTTCGTCTGGAACGAGACGTCGCTCTGCTTCTCGACCCACTTCTCGCTCGAGACGTCCGTGAGCCACACGTGCACGGGCGAGCTGGCACCCGGTGGCGATGCTGCTTGTGCGTGGGGGATCGCGACGGGCATCGCCGCGAGGGCCACACCCAACGCAGGCGCCAGAAGCGACCCGGCTCTCAACTTGGCCATGCTCATTCCTCCGAAGGAACTTGTTGGTCAGGGATCGTGCGGCCGATGGCGGCTGTTGGCAGATCCATGGAGTCGCCCGACCGCAACACATCGCCGAAGGGCCGAGACAGCCACCATCCCCGCAGATGCGCTGGCGAACCGACGGCAGGTCGTGCATCACCGGACACCACAGCAGTCACTAATTCGGGTTAGTGAGCAACGCTAAGCGCGCCGAAAGCCCGCGTCAAGATCCTGTTACGCGGAAGTTTCTGCGGTGATGCGCGCGTGAACCCGGTAGGTCGGCTTCAGCGGCGCCTGCGGCTGCTCGGTGGCGGCGCGGTGGAGTCGCGCATCACGACCGGGCAGTGCACCAAGGTGCGGCCGGGGGTAAGTGGCCCGCCGTTGGTCAGCTGCTCGGCTGCCAGGCGCCCCATCCCGGGGTACGGCAGCAGCACTGTGCTCAGGGCCGGACGCACCTCTGCCGCGAGCTGGAACTGGTCGTCGTACCCCATCACCGACACGTCCTCTGGCACCCGCACGCCCGCCTCGAACAGGCCCAGGAGCGCGCCCACCGCCATGCGGTCGTTGCCACACATGATCGCGGTGGGTCGCGACTTGCGCCGCAGCAGCGTGCGCACGAGCTCGTAGCCGGAGTCCGCGTGGTAGTTGCCGGACAGCACGGTGTGGTCGGACGGGTTGAGTCCCGCACCGCGCAGGGCCTCCCGGAAGCCGCGCACGCGGGCCTTGGTGGCCCACTGGCCCGGCTTGCCGGTGAGGTAGGCGATGTCGCGGTGCCCCAGGTCGAGCAGAGCCTGGGTGGACTCGCGCCCGCCGCGCACCTCGTCCGGAAGGATGGCGGGCACGGGGTCGTTGGACGCGAAGCAGTTGAGCAGGACGGTCGGGACGCGCAGCGCCGGGTCCGGCAGCACGACCGACCTCGTGCCGACCGCAGCGAAGATCAACGCGTCGGCCTGGCGGTCGAGAAGGTCGCTGATCAGCTGGGCCGCCCGGCGGTTCGAGCCGCCGGTGTTGACGAGGAGCAGCAGGTTGCCCTCGCGGACGCAGGCCTCGTGCGCCCCCTTGATGGCCGAGGCAGCGAACTCACCGAAGTCCACGTCGTGGCTGACGAAGCCGATCGTCGCGCTGCGTCCCTGCCGCAGCCCCTGCGCGGCGCGGTTGGGGCGGTAGCCGAGCTCGGCCACCGCCTGCAGGACGCGCTGTCGGGTCTCGTCGCTGATGGTCTGCCCGGCGGTTCGGTTGAGCACGAAGGAGACCGTCGCCGGCGAGACACCAGCCAGGCGTGCGACGTCTACGCGGCGCGGTCTGCTCGCCGTCGGGCGGCGTCCATCAGCTGGCACCCGGACAGAGTACGAGCCTGCCGGGCCTTCCGAGCCGCTGCCACGCACAGCCACGCAGGCGGATCGCCGACCAGCCTGATGGGCGCGGTCCCGTGCGGATGCCTCGCGGCTGCCTTGCCGCTGAAGGCAGTTTCGTCCGTTCTGTCACACGTCTTGACGATGACGCAGATTCGACCCTATGTTCGCGCTAACGCGGGTTAGTTGGCCCACTTCCACAGTACTTCGGGTCTTCCCGATCGCGGCTTCTCGGAAGGTGGAGGCACGTGAGAATTGGCCCGGTTCGCGCCACCGGTCAGCCGCGTCGTGATGGCCTACCTGGGTGTCCAGTACGCCGGTACCGGGCCGACACCCGCGTTCGTCGGGACCGCACCGGCCGGGCTGAGCTGGTGGTGCAGCCTCGAGGACCTCGACCGATGGGCCCGCGAACATCCCACCCACCAGGCGATCTTCGGGGCCGCGATGAAGTACCTGTCAACGCTGGGTCCCGCGGCGCGACTGAGGCTGCACCACGAGGTCACCGTGGCTAAGGCGGACGAGCAGTACTTCGAGTACCTCGGCTGCCACCCGCAGACCGGAATGCTGCGCGCGCTGGAAGATCGGGACGCGCAGTCCGTTTAGTGATCGGGCAGCTCGGTAGTGACCAGACGCTCAGACCTCGAGGGTCGCGCTCAGTCGCCGGTCGGCGACCGACCGGCCGGCCTCGACCGCGTACTCGCCCTTGACTACCGTCCAGGCGCCCGAGGCCTCGTCCCAGATCTCGAAGGCGCGCGGCGAGAGGTGGACGGTGACCTCGGCGACCTCGCCCGGCTCGGCCTCGACACCGGCGAAACCGGCGAGCTGCCTGACGGGCCGGTCCGTGCCGGGCTCGGCAGGCGCGACGTAGACCTGGACCACCTCGCGACCCGCTCGCTCGCCTGAGTTGCGGACCCGGACCGTCACCGCGGGGCTCCCTGTCGCGCTGTCGTCCGTCGCGATCGTCTCGTAGGTCCAGTCGGTGTAGCCGAGCCCGTGACCGAACGCGTAGGCCGGGCTGCTCCCTGCCCGTTCCCAGGCGCGGTAGCCGATGAAGACCCCTTCGGAGTAGGGGAGCTCGCCGTCCGTCGGGGTGACCTGGGTGACCGGGGCGTCCTCGAGCGCGGCGGGCCACGTGGTGGGCAGCCGGCCGCCCGGTTCGACCGCGCCGAGCAGCACGTCGGCCAGCGCCGCGCCGCCCTCCTGTCCCGGAAACCAGCTGAGCAGGACGGCCGCGACATCGTCGCGCCACGGCATCTGCACCGGGGAACCGGCGTTGACCACGACGACCGTGTTCGCGTTCACGGCCGCCACGGCCCGCACCAGGTCGTCCTGCCGCCCCGGGAGGCGGAGGTCCTTCCGGTCGAAGCCCTCGGACTCCACGCTCGCCGTCGTGGCGACGACGACGACCGCCACGTCGGCGTCCTGCGCGGTCTCGACGGCCTCGGCGATGAGCTCGTCGGCGTCGCGCTGCGGCTCCCGATGCAGCAGGGAGAAGCCCACGACCTCGAACGGGGCGTCGTCGGCCTTGGGGACGACGCAGTGCAGCGATACCTCGACGGGCTGCCCTGCCGTCAGCTCGACCCGGCCCCGCTCGACCGGTGAACCGAAGAGGACCCCGATCGGGTCGGACCCGGGGTCCGGCTCCTGCATGCCGCCGAAGAGGGTCTCGCCGGCGACGGTGAGCCGCAGGGCGCCCAGGGCGCTGGAGCCGAACGAGTGCGCGCCGCTCTCACGTGGCGTGAACGTCCCGGCGATCTCCACGCTGTGCAGGGCGTCGTGCGTGACGCCGTCCGGCAGGTCGGTGCCCAGCCACTGGACCAGACCGCCCGGCACGGACCGGGTTCCGATCACCTCGCCCGCGACGTCGCGGCACACCGCGCGCAGGTCGAATCCCGCGTCGGCCCCGGCGAGACCGTCGGCCGGATCGGCGCCGAGCGCATACCTCAGCGTCCCGGGGGGCAGTGCCGCGGTGAGCCCGTCGAGGGGCGACACGATCCGCCTGGGGAAGACGGTCGCCGACCCGCCGCCCAGCACCCGCGCGTCTCGCGCGGCCGCGCCCAGCAGGGCGACCGTGCGCACGCCGCCCGCGTCGATCGGCAGCACCGGGCGTGCTGCGCCCGCGTCCGCGTTGCGCACGAGAACGAAGGAGCGGCCAGCGATCTCGCGGGCCAGGGCCTCGCCGTCGATCTCAGCAGGCAGCTCGGTCACCGCCGGCTCGGCGCCCTCGAGGGCGCCGACACGGGCAGCGAGCCGCAGCACGTTGCGCACGGCATCGTCCACCATCGCCTCATCGACGTGGCCCGCGCGGACCGCGGCCACGAGGGCCTCGCCGTACACGGTCCGCGGCCCCGGCATCGCGACATCGAGGCCGCCCGCGATGGCGCTCGTCGACCGTGCGGCCGTCCAGTCCGAGACGTTGACGCCGTCGAAGCCCCACTCGCCCCGCAGCACTCCGTTGACCAGCCGGTGGTGCTCGGTCATGGTCGTGCCGTTGACCGAGTTGTAGGCGGTCATGACGCCCCAGGGCCGCGCGCCCGCGACGATCGCCTCGAACGGGGCGAGGTACAGCTCACGCAGGGCGCGTTCGGAGACCACGTTGTCGACCGTGAAGCGGTCGGTCTCGGCGTCGTTGGCGACGAAGTGCTTGACCGTCGTCCCGACGCCCCCCGACTGGACGCCTTGGACGTAGCCGGTCCCGATCTCAGCCGTCAGCAAAGGGTCCTCGCTGTACGCCTCGAAGTGCCGCCCGCCCAGCGGAGAGCGGTGCAGGTTGACCGTCGGCGCGAGCAGCACGTGGACGCCCTTGCGGCGCGCCTCCTGGGCGAGCAGGGTGCCGGCTCGGCGGGCCAGCTCCGGGTCCCACGTGGCGGCGAGCGCCGTCGGGGACGGCAGCGCGATCGAGGGGTCGTCGGCGGTCCACCGGACACCGCGGACCCCGATGGGGCCGTCGGACATCACGAGCGACGCCAGCCCGATCTCCGGTAGCGCGGGCAGCGACCACATGTCCTGCCCGGCGAGCAGCCGCGCCTTCGTGTCGAGATCGAGCGTGCCGAGTGCGGCCTGCACGGCCGCCTCACGGGTCCGGTCTACGTGCGTCGGGTCTGCGTGGGTCTGCGCGACCAATTCACTTCTCCTCGTGGTGATCTGTGGGTCGGCGGTGGTCCATGGCTCTCAGTTCGAGCCGGTCGTGGCCATACCGGCAACGACGTGACGTCGGAAAGAAGGAAGACGACAATCACCAGCAGCAGGACGACGCCTACTTGATGCCGGTCATCGCCACGGTCTGGGTGAAGAACCGCTGCAGACAGATGAACACCAGCACGATGGGGCCGACCACCAGGACGGAGCCGGCGAGCAGCAGGGCGTAGTCGGTGGCGTTCTGCCCGGTCGAGAACAGAGCCAGCGCGACCGGCAGCGTGTACTTGTCGTCGCTCTGGGCAGCCACCAAGGGCCACAGGAACCCGTTCCACGATGACAGGAAGGTCAAGATCCCCAACGTCGCCAGCGGCGCGCCGCACAACGGCATCACGACCCTCGCGAAGATCCGGAAGTCGTTGGCTCCGTCGAGCTTGGCCGCCTCGATCAGCTCGTCCGGGATGCCGAGTATGAACTGGCGCATCAAGAAGACACCCATCGGCGAGGTGAGGAACGGCAGGAACAGCGCCGGGTAGGTGTCGACCATCCCGAGCTTGCTGATCGTCACGAACAGGGGCACGAACGTGACCACCCCCGGAACCATCAGCGTGACCATGACCAGAGCGAAGAGCAGCCGCTTGCCGGGGAACTCCACCTTGGCCAGCGCGTAGGCGACCATGGAACAGAACAGCAGGTTCCCGAGCACGGTCGCCACCGCGACAATGAGGCTGTTGAGGAAGAACCTCTGGATGTGGAAGTCGCTGAACCACCGGGCATAGTTGCCCCACCCGGGGTCAGCGGGCAAGAAGCCGGTCGGGTTGCGGAGGATCTCGCCCTGGGTCTTGAACGAGCTCAGCACCATCCAGACAAACGGCAGCATGGTCGCGGCCACGGCAACGAGCAGAACCGCATAGACCAACAGCTGCCGGGCAGTCGTGCCGCGCTCGTGGGGGCCGCCGCGACGTGTCGGCGCGGAGGTGGACCCACGGCCGACGGGCTCGGCCGCGACCGGTGTGGTCTCGGAGATCTTCATGGTGACCCTTAGTCCTTTGGTCGCAATGCGCGGAACTGGACCAGGCTCAGCAGCGCGATGGCGACGAACAGCACGTAGCTCGCCGCGGAGGCCGTGCCGTACTTGCCGAACCCGAACTGGTTGAAGGTGAAGTAGGTGACCGAGAGCGTGGAGTCCAGGGGACCGCCCTTCGTCATCACATACGGCTCCTCGAAGAACTGCAGATAGCCCACGGACAACAGAACCGCCCCCAGAAGGAGGGTTGGTCGCAACAGCGGCAGCGTGATCAGGCGGAGGATCGTCCAGCGACCGGCGCCGTCGATCGCGGCGGCCTCCTTCACCGACTCCGGGATGGTCTGCAGGCCGGCGAGGAAGATGACCATCAAGGTGCCCATGTTGCGCCACACCGCCATCAGGATCATGGCGGGCATCGCCCAGGTGGTGCTGTTGAGCCAGTCCGGTCCGTGGATGCCGATCCATCCCAGCATGGCGTTGATCAGCCCGTCGTCCTGCAGGATGAACCGCCACACCACGGCAACAGCGACGATGCTCGTCACGACCGGTGTGTAGA
>NZ_JBNDHY010000126.1:0-12630 GCF_056755315.1 Monashia sp. HAY1-2A | reverse complement strand
CCCCCCCCCCCCCCCCCCCCCCCCCCCCCCCCCCCCCCTCAAAACAAAAAACCCCCCCCCCAGATTACTACGCGTCTCGTGGGCTCGGAGATGTGTATAAGAGACAGCGCGTCGACACGACCATCGCGACGACGGAGGCGGCCACGAGGGCCACCAGACCGAGCACCGGCGCGGCCGCGCGCACCGCGGCGACGGCGTCGGCGAGCACGGCGGCGGCGACGGCGGCCATCGCCAGCACGGCCACGGCGCGGCCCCGCCCGGCGTCGGCGACGACGACCGCGGACGTGCCCGACGCGATGACCGCGAGGCCGCCGAAGGCCGACAGCAGGGTCAGGACGAGGCCCTCGCGGCCCGTGCGTCGCAGCAGCTGCGCCGCGAACGCCAGGACGATCCCCAACGCGACGGCGGCCGCGAGCCAGCGCAGGTCGTCACGCAGCGAGCTCAGCACGACGGCCACCGAGGCCAGGACGAGGACGACCGACGTGGCGTCGGGCGTCACGGACCCCGACAGCACCGGCCAGCCCCACGAGGCGACGAGCGCGAGGACGAGCGTGACGGCCAGCGTCACGCCGTAGCCGGACACCGAGGTCAGCAGGAGCGCGAGGGCACCGACGAGCGTCACCCCGACGGCGACCCAGCGGACCCGGTCGGCGGCGACCGGCGACAGCGGCACCTGCAGCGAACCGGCGGCTCGGGGGCGGTCGGTGCGCACGGGCCGGTCCGACGCCTGGGCCAGGTGCCGGCGGGGGGCGCGGTGGCTGCCGCGGCCCCGGCGGGACCGGACGCCGGGGTCACCCGAGTGGGGTCCGTCGGCCGGCTGCGCGGCCGTGGGGTCGTCGGGCACGGGGGTCATTGTGCATCACCCACCGGCGAACGGCGGCAGCACCTCGACCGTCGCACCGGGCGTCACCGGCACCTCGCGGCCGACCTTGCGGCCGTCGAGCAGGAAGGTCGCCACACGCGCGACCCGCTCCAGCGCCGGGTGGGCGGCGACGGCGGCGTCGAGGACCGCACCGACCGTCGCGCCCTCCTGCACGTCGCTGTCGGTGCCGGCAGCGGCCCGGGCGGCCGCCCAGTAGCGCACCGTGACACGGGCCCCGGCGCCCGCCGCGGCGTCGGCGTCACCCGCCGCGTCGAGGGGGTCGGCGACCACGGGAGGGGTCTGGCTGGAGGTCATCGGACTCCGTCTCATCGTTCATGCCGTTCGGTCCCGGCCCGACCAGTCTCGCCTATCCTGCAGGAGATGGCCCGCCTGCTGCTGCTCACCAACGCGCTCGCCCCGAGCGCCGAGGTGCTGCCCGCGCTCGGGCTGCTCAGCCACACGGTCCGCATCCTGCCGGCCGAGGCCACCGCGCTCGTCGACGCGCCGGACTGCGACGTCGTCCTCGTCGACGCGCGGCGCGAGCTGGCCAGTGCCCGGTCCCTGTGTCGGGTGCTGCGCACCACCGGCATCGGTACGCCCCTCCTGGCCGTCCTCACCGAGGGCGGCCTTGCTGGTCTCACGGCCGAGTGGGGCCTCGACGACGTGCTCCTCGACTCCGCCGGCCCGGCCGAGGTCGACGCCCGCCTGCGCCTCGCCATGACCAAGGGGCAGGACGACGAGGCCGACCTCGACATGCCGATCACCTCCGGTGAGCTCGTCATCGACGAGGCGAGCTACTCGGCCCGCTTCCGCGGCCAGCCGCTCGACCTCACCTACAAGGAGTTCGAGCTGCTCAAGTACCTGGCGCAGCACCCGGGACGCGTCTTCACCCGCGCGCAGCTGCTCCAGGAGGTCTGGGGCTACGACTACTACGGCGGTACGCGCACTGTGGACGTCCACGTCCGGCGGCTGCGCGCCAAGCTCGGCCCCGACCACGAGGCACTCATCGGCACCGTCCGCAACGTCGGCTACCGCCTCGTGCCCGACCGCGCCGACGCCACCGCCTGACCCGCCCGCGCCGACCCGCCGGCGCCGAACAGGCCGACCACGGCCGGGAACCCGGCGTGGCCCGGACCCCCTCGCGGAGTCCGGGCCACGCGTCGTGCTGGCCTGCTCGGGCGAGCCGGCTCAGCTCACCGAGATGCGCGTCAGCGGGGCGGGCGCGTAGCCCGCGTTCTCGGGCCTGGACAGGTAGTTCGCGAAGGCGTCGATGTCGAGGCCGCCGAAGTACTTGCCGGTGCCGCCCTGGAAGGCCGGGAAGTTGTCGCCGCCGTCGGACAGGAAGTTGTTCGTCACGATGCGGTACGACGCGGCCGGGTCGACGGGGACGCCGTTGATCATCACGGTCCCCTCGACGACCTTCTGGGTGGCGGTGCTCCACGTGTACGTGAAGCCCTTGCTGACCTGGAGCATCTTCGCGGCCGAGCCGGCGTTCTTGCCGGTCCGCTGCTGGTTGAGGACGTCGTAGATCTGCTGACCCGTGAGGTTCATCGACACGAGGTAGTTGTTGAACGGCTGGACGTTGAACGCCTCCTCGTACGTGATCGCCCCGGGCGCCTCGCCGTACTTCGAGCTGGCGTAGGTGAGGTCGGTCCGGATGCCGCCGGGGTTCATGAAGGCGACGACCGGCGTCTGGCCCCCGGTGACGACCGACGGGTCGGCGAGCTGGGCGTCGGCGATGAGGTCGCCGAGGGGGGACTCGCCCGCGGCGTTCTGGGCCCGGACGATGTCGGTCGAGATCGTGCCGATGACCTTGCTCGCGATCGCCGTGACGAGCTGCTTGTACTTGGTGATGAGCGCCGTCTCGGCGGCGTCGGGGGCGACCGTGCGGGTCACGAGGTTGTTGACCGAGTCGGCCTCGGTCGGTCGGACGATGTCGGACGTGCGACGGTCGTAGGTGACCTCGGTGTCGTTGTAGAGGCGGCCGAACGAGGAGGCCGACGTGACGAGCCGGGGAACACCGGTGGAGTCCGGGATCGCGCACACGTACGGCTGGTGCGTGTGGCCGGAGATGACCATGTCGATCGCCGGGTCGAGGTTCTTGACGATCGGGATGATCGGCGAGTCGGCGGACAAGGTGCCGCCGCCCTTGCACGTGTAGTCGTAGGGCGTGTTGGCCGGTGGGGAGCCGCCCTGGTGGACGAGCACGACGATGGCGTTGACGCCCTGTTCCTTGAGCACGGGCACGAGCGCGTTGGCGGTCTCGACCTCGTCGTTGAACTGGAGGCCCGCGACGCCGGAGGCGGTGACGATGGTCGGCGTGTCCTTCAGCGTCATCCCGATGAAGCCGATCTTGGCGCCGTTGAAGTTCTTGACCCAGTAGGGCGGCAGGATCGTCTTGCCGGTGGCCTTCTCGACGACGTTGGCGGCGAGGTACTGGAACTTCGCGCCGGTGAAGGTGCCGGCGGGGCAGGAGTTCTGGTTGTTGGCGCCGTCGCCGTCGTCGATGCAGCCGCCGGTCTGGAGCCGCTGCAGCTCCTTGTAACCCTCGTCGAACTCGTGGTTGCCGACGGACGTGGCCTCGAGGCCGAGGCTGTTGAGCGCCTCGACGGTCGGCTCGTCGTGGAAGGCCGCGGACAGCAGCGGGGAGGCCCCCACCATGTCCCCGGCCGCGACGGTGACGGTCTTGTCGTGGCCGACGCGGGCCGCCTTGAGGTGGGTCGCGAGGTACTCGACGCCCCCGACGTCGGTGGTCTGCGTCGACGTGGCCCCGGTCTGGAGGCGACCGCTGGAGCCGCTCGGCGGCTCGAGGTTGCCGTGGAAGTCGTTGAACGACAGGATCTGGATCTTGAGCAGCGGCCCCTGCGTGTCAGCCTTGCCGGGGTTGCCGGCGGGCGACGCGAGGGCCGGGGCCGCGAGAGCCGCTGCGCAGACACCTGCGACGGCGACACCCAGGGCGCGGCGAGTGGAACGGGACATCGTCTCCCCTTGTCTGGTCGAAAGCGTGCCCGTGGGCACGCGACGGACTGTAGTGCTCGGCACCGACCTTCGGGGCGTTGGTGCGTGACGCTTTCCCGAGCGCACGCCTTCCGCCTCCGGCGGCACCGGCGACTCGTCCCGCGTGTGGTGGAATCGGCCCATGCCCGACCTCGAGGTGACGGTCCACGACGCGCGCCACCCCCTCTCGGAGGACGACGCCGCCGCGGCCCTGGCGGTCGCGGCGAGCGCCGGCGACGTCGACGGGTCACCCCCGCTGTCGGAGCAGTTCCGGCTCGCTCTGCGGTCGCGGTCCACGGATGGCGTCCGGCACCTCGTGGCGCGGTCCGGCGGACGCGTCGTCGGCTACGCGCAGGTGCGGGACGGCGCGGCGGGCGAGCCGCCGTCGGCCGAGGTCGTCGTCGACCCCGCGGAGCGCCGACACGGCGTCGGCACGGCGCTGCTCGAGGCGGTGCCGGGCGACACCCGGGTGTGGAGCCACGCGTCCGGCGCGGCCGGCGATGCCGCGTCGGCCTTCGCGGCGGCGCGCCGCCTGGTGCCGGTGCGCTCGCTCCACGTCATGGGTCGCTCCCTCGCCGACGGCCCGGACTGGCCGGCCGCCGTCGTGCCCGACCGGTACGCCGTGCGACGGTTCGAACCCGGACGGGACGAGGACGCGTGGTTGGCGCTCAACGCCGCCGCCTTCGCCCACCACCCGGAGCAGGGGTCGCTGACTCGGGCCGACCTCGACCAGCGCACCGCGGAGCCCTGGTGGGACCCGGACGGGCTGATCCTCGTCGTCGAGGCCGCCGACCAGGACCGTCTCGTGGCCTCGCACTGGACCAAGGTCGACCCCCCGGACGGCGAGGTCGGCGAGGTCTACGTCGTCGCCGTGTCGCCGGCGCACCAGGGCGAAGGGCTCGGCCGGGCGGTGACCGTCTTGGGCCTGGACCACCTGCGCTCGCTCGGGCTGGCCAGCGTCGTGCTCTACGTCGACGACGAGAACACCGCCGCCGTGCGCACCTACCGGGGGCTGGGGTTCGAGGACGTCGAGCTGCACCGTCAGTTCGCGCGCGGCTGACCCCGAGCCGGGGCGCCCGACCGCTGGGACGAGTTCACCCGGCCGTTGCCGAAGGGTGCCACGATGAGGCCATGAGCACCGGCAGCCTCACCCCGACCGACCTCGTCGACACCGACGAGGAACCGGTTCCCGACGCGGGGCGGGAGGGCCCGGACGCCTTTGTCGAGAGCGCCGAGGTCAGCTCGTTCGCGAGCACCGTCCACACGCGCCGGATCCCGGCCCGCGCCGCCAACGGCCGGTTCGTCGGGCTGGTGCAGCCGGCCGAGGCCGAGGACGAGCTGCCCGCCGACCGCTACCTCGAGCGCGAGCTGTCGTGGCTGCAGTTCAACGAGCGCGTGCTCCAGCTTGCGATGGACCCTGCGGTGCCGCTCCTCGAGCGCACCCGCTACCTCGCGATCTTCGCCAACAACCTCGACGAGTACTTCATGGTCCGCGTCGCCGGGCTGAAGCGTCGGATCGCGACCGGGCTCGCCGTGCGCACGGCCGCGGGCATCGAGCCGCGCGAGCTCATCGAACGCGTCGCACGGCTCGCGCACGAGCTGATGCTCCAGCACGCGGCCGTCTTCCAGCACGAGGTGCGCCCGGAGCTGGAGGAGCAGGGCATCACCATCGTGCGCTGGGACGAGCTCGGCGAGGAGGAGCTCGAGCCGCTGCACTACTTCTTCTCCGACCGCGTCTTCCCGGTGCTGACGCCGCTCGCCGTCGACCCGGCGCACCCCTTCCCGTACATCTCGGGCCTGTCGCTCAACCTCGCGGTGCTCCTGCAGAACCCGAAGACCGGTTCGGAGCACTTCGCCCGGGTCAAGGTGCCGCCGAGCCTGCCCCGCTTCATCCTCGTCGAGGAGGACATCGACTCCGACGTCGAGCGCAAGCGGTTCGTGCCGCTCGAGGACGTCATCGCCAGCCACCTCGACCAGCTCTTCCCGGGGATGCTCGTCCAGGAGCACTTCTCCTTCCGCGTCACCCGCAACGAGGACCTCGAGGTCGAGGAGGACGACGCGGAGAACCTCCTCACTGCCCTCGAGAAGGAGCTGACACGCCGCCGGTTCGGGCCGCCGATCCGCCTCGAGGTCGAGGAGGACATCGACCCCAAGGTCCTCGACATGCTCAGCCGCGAGCTGCAGATCAGCGAGCGCGAGATCTACCGGCTCCCGACGCCGCTCGACCTGCGCGGCCTGTTCACCGTCGCCGACGTCGACCGCTCCGACCTCGAGTTCCCCAAGTTCTTCCCCCGCACGCACCCGGACTTCGCGCCGACCGAGAGCGCCAAGCCCATCGACCTGCTCGGGGCCGTCCGTCACAAGGACGTCCTCGTCCAGCACCCCTACCACTCGTTCTCCACGTCCGTGCAGGCTTTCATCGAGCAGGCCGCCAACGACCCCAAGGTCCTCGCGATCAAGCAGACGCTCTACCGCACGTCGGGCGACTCCCCGATCATCGACGCGCTCATCGACGCCGCGGAGGCCGGCAAGCAGGTCCTCGCGGTCGTCGAGATCAAGGCGCGCTTCGACGAGGTCAACAACATCTCGTGGGCCCGCAAGCTCGAGGAGGCGGGCGTCCACGTCGTCTACGGCGTCGTCGGCCTCAAGACGCACGCCAAGCTGTGCCTCGTCGTGCGCCAGGAGTCCGACGGGCTCGTCCGCTACTGCCACATCGGCACCGGCAACTACAACCCCAAGACGGCCCGCGTCTACGAGGACTTCGGCCTGTTCACCACGGACCCTCAGGTCGGCGAGGACCTCTCGCGCCTGTTCAACCTCCTGTCCGGGTTCGCGCCACGGAGCAAGTTCAAGCGCCTGCTGGTCGCCCCGCGCACCGTCCGCTCCGGGCTCGTCGACCTCGTCGAGCAGGAGGTCGAGATCCACCGGGCGCGGCCCAAGGACGCCCCCGCCGGGCGCATCGTCATCAAGGCGAACGCCATGGTCGACGAGGCGCTCATCGACGCGCTCTACCGCGCGAGCATGGCCGGCGTCCGGGTCGACCTGTGGGTCCGCGGCATCTGCGCCGTGCGCCCCGGCGTCGAGGGGCTGTCGGAGAACATCCGCGTGCGCTCGGTTCTCGGCCGTTTCCTCGAGCACTCGCGGGTCTTCTGGTTCGACCACGGCGGTGACCCGCAGGTCTACATCGGCAGCGCCGACATGATGCACCGCAACCTCGACCGACGCGTCGAGGCCCTCGTGCGCATCACCGAGCCGGGGCACCTCCTCGAGCTCGACGACCTCCTCGACCTCGCCTTCGCCGAGACCACCTCGCGGTGGGACCTCGGGTCCGACGGCCGGTGGGTCCGCCACCACCAGAACGAGAACGGCGAGCCCCTCCGCGACCTCCAGGAGACCCTCGTCGAGCGTCACGACAAGCGTCGACGCAAGGCGCGCCGACGCTGAGCACGGGCCGAGGACGTACGTCTGGCAGGCTGGCGCGCGTGGCCTCCGTGATCCCCGCCGCCGGCACGCTGCCGTGGCGCCGCGCCGACGGCGGGCTCGAGGTCGCCCTCGTGCACCGGCCCAAGTACGACGACTGGTCGTGGGCCAAGGGCAAGCTCGACCCCGGCGAGCACCCCTGCGTCGCCGCCGTGCGCGAGACGTTCGAGGAGACCGGCCTCGTCGTGCGGCTCGGTCCCTCGCTGCCGCCCGCCGAGTACGGCGTGCTCGACGCGACGGGCGGCCCCGCCACCAAGCAGGTCCACTACTGGGCCGCTGAGGTCACCGGCGGCGAGGGCCGGCTGCTCCACGAGATCGACGAGGTCGCCTGGGTCGACGTGCGCACCGCGCACGACCGGCTCGACTACGCCCGCGACCGGGACCAGCTCCTCGCCCTCGTGCGTCTCGACCGAGCGGAGCAGCTGGCGACCTGGCCGCTCGCGCTCGTCCGCCACGCCAAGGCGCGTCCCCGCGGCAAGTGGGACGCCGACGACCGGAAGCGCCCGCTCGACGCCGTCGGCCGCGCCCAGGCCCGCGACATCGCCTCGGTCCTCGGCGCGTACGGCGTCCGCCGGGTCGTCACGTCCTCGAGCGCGCGCTGCGTCGAGACCGTCGAGCCGTACACGACGCAGGCCGGGGTGAAGCTGCGCACCCGTGACGCCCTGTCCGAGGAGGACTTCGCCGAGGACGCGTCGGGCGCCACGCACCAGCTGGAGCGGCTGCTGCGTCGGGCCGAGCCGTCCGCGCTCTGCAGCCACGGTCCCGTGCTGCCTGCCCTCCTCGCCCGTCTGGCTGACGCCGTCGACGCGTCGAGCCCGGATGCCGACCTCCTGCGGAGGCGCCTGGCCGAGGCCGCCGACGAGGCGATGCACAAGGGCGAGGTGCTGGTGTGCCATCTGACCGGGACCGGCCCGAGCGCCCGCGTCGTCGACGTCGAGCGCATCGACACCTGAGGCCCGGCGAACGCCGGCCCAACCCTCCATCGTGTGGCGGGTCTCGCCCGCGCGCATCCCGAGGCGAGCCGCGATCCCAAGACGTCGCCCCGCGTTCACCGCGAGTTAACCGGACGTGGGGGATTCGACACCCGATGCGCCTACCTTCGCCGATGGATGAAGTGTCCAGCACCGTCGGCGGGCCGAGCCCGTCCCGACGCCAAGACAGTCCCATCGAGAGGGAACACACTCGTGTCTGTTTCGCGTACCAGCGCCCTCGGCGCCATCGCCCTGTCCGGGGCCCTTGCGCTCTCGGCCTGCGCGTCCGAGAACAACGGCGCCGCGCCCGGCGCCGGCGCCGCCGCGGCGGGCGGCTCGACGGCCGCCGGCGACTGCTTCAACGGCGACCTCAAGGCGGAGGGCTCCTCGGCCCAGAAGAACGCCATCGACGAGGCGATCAAGGCGTACCAGAACGCGTGCGCCGACGCCAACATCGACTACCAGCCCACCGGCTCCGGCGCCGGCATCAAGCAGTTCATCGCCAAGCAGGTCGACTTCGCCGGCTCCGACTCGGCGCTGAAGACCGAGCCGAAGGACGGCGTCATCGAGGCGGACGCGGCCAAGCAGGCCTGCGGCTCCGAGGCCTGGAACCTGCCGATGGTCACCGGACCGATCGCGATCGCCTACAACGTCAAGGGCGTCGACAAGCTCGTCCTCAACGCCGACGTCGCCGCGAAGATCTTCGATGGCAAGATCACGACGTGGAACGACCCGGCCATCGCCGCGCTCAACAAGGGTGTCGCCCTCCCGTCGACGCCGATCAAGGTCTACTTCCGCTCCGACGAGTCCGGCACCACGGAGAACTTCACGAAGTACCTCAAGGCCGCCGCGCCCGAGGCCTGGAGCTACGACCCGGGCAAGAAGTGGACCGGCAAGGGCGAGGGCAAGGAGAAGTCCGCCGGCGTCGCCACCGCGACGAAGGGCCAGGACGGCGGCATCACGTACGTCGAGCTGTCCTACGCCCAGCAGAACCAGCTGCGGATGGCCCAGATCGACACCGGCTCCGGCCCGGTGGAGCTGACCGCGGAGTCGGCCGGCAAGACGATCGCGACGGCCAAGCAGACCGGCACGGGCAACAACCTCGCCCTCAAGATCGACTACGCGACCAAGGAGGCGGGCGCCTACCCGATCGTCCTCGTGACGTACGAGGTCGTCTGCTCCAAGTACGCCGACGCCGAGACGGGCAAGAAGGTCAAGGCCTTCCTCAAGACCTTCGCCTCCGACGAGGTCCAGAAGGACCTCGAGAGCAAGGGCTACGCCCCGCTCCCCGCCGAGGTCGCGAGCAAGGTCAAGACGGCCGTCGACGCGATCTCCTGACCCACCGCCCCGGCCGTGTCGGGAGCACACCGGACCGGCCGACGACGCAGGGGCGGGCGCCGCACTCGGCGTCCGCCCCTTGCGCCGGTCCCCTCCAACCAAGGAAGAGGCACCAGATGTCGACACTGACGGGTGTATCGGCCGCGGACGAGCTCCCCGGTCCCGAGGGCGGGCGACCGCTCCAGGGCGACCGCGCCTCCACCGGACGCATGGGTGACCGCCTGTTCGGTGGTTTCGCCACGTTCTCAGGCGTTCTCGTCATCGCCATCGTGACCCTCATCGCGGTCTTCCTCGTCGTCGAGGCCGTGCCGGCCCTGACGAACAACTCCGAGAACTTCTTCACCAGCCGCGTCTGGTCCCCCGGCGGCGACAGGCCCGCCTTCGGCATCCTCGAGTTCCTCTGGACCACGGTGGCCGCCTCCACGATCGCCATGGCCATCGCGGTCCCCGTCGGTGTCGCGGTCGCGCTCTTCCTGACGCAGTACGCGCCACAGTGGATGCGGCGCCCGGCCGCCGCCCTCGTCGACCTGCTCGCCGCCGTGCCGTCGATCGTGTACGGCCTCTGGGGCCTCATCACCTTCTTCCCGGTGTGGAAGCCGGTCCAGCAGCGCATCGAGGACACCCTCGGCTGGTTCCCGCTCTTCGCGCCGGCCGGCATCACCGGCGGCACGATCGCCTTCATCGGCATCGTCCTCGCGATCATGGTGCTGCCCATCGTCACCGCCCTCTCGCGCGAGGTGTTCGACCAGACGCCGGCCACGCACAAGGAGGGGGCGCTCGCCCTCGGCGCGACGCGGTGGGAGATGATCCGCACCGCCGTGCTGCCGTTCGGCAAGCCCGGCGTCATCTCCGCCGCGATGCTCGCCCTCGGCCGCGCCCTCGGCGAGACGATCGCCGTGACCTTCCTCGTGTCCGCCCTGTCCGACGGCACCCCGTGGACGTTCTCGCTGTTCAACGGCGGTGAGACCTTCGCCTCGAAGATCGCCAACAACGCGTCCGAGTTCAGCAACCCGAGCAAGACCGGCGCCTACATCGCCGCGGGCCTGGTGCTGTTCGTGCTGACCTTCGTCGTCAACAGCATCGCCCGGATCGTCATCGAGCGCAGGAAGGCCTTCAGCGAATGAGCACGGTGACGCAGGACCGCGGCCCCCTCGACGATGCCACCACCGACGTCGCGCCTGCCGGCGACAAGCGCGGCCGCGAGGCCCTCCGCGAGATGAACAACCCGCACCGGGCGCGCGCCGTCAAGGACGTCGCGGCCCGGGTCGTCATGTGGCTCGCGTTCGCCCTCGCCATGGTGCCGCTCGTGTGGATCCTCGGAACCGTCGTCGTCAAGGGCGTGCACATGCTCGGCTCGATGACGTGGTGGACGGGCAACCAGCGCAACATCAACTCCGGCGACCTCGGTGGCGGCGCCCGCCATGCCATCGAGGGCACCCTCGAGATGGTCGGCATGACGACCCTCATCGCGGTGCCGATCGGCATCATGACGGCCGTCTACCTCGTCGAGTACGGCCGCGGCGCGCTCGCCCGCGCCATCAGCTTCATGGTCGACATCCTCTCGGGCATCCCCTCGATCGTCGCCGGCCTGTTCATCTACGCCGTCATCGTCACGACCCTCGGCCTCCGGCAGTCCGGGTTCGCCGCCTCGCTCGCGCTCGTGCTGCTCATGGTCCCGGTGATCGTGCGCTCCACCGAGGAGATGCTCAAGCTCGTGCCCAACGAGCTGCGGGAGGCGTCCTACGCGCTCGGCGTGCCGAAGTGGGTGACCGTCGTCAAGGTCGTCCTGCGCACCGCGTTCTCGGGGATCATCACCGGCGTGCTGCTCGGCATCGCCCGCGTCATGGGCGAGACGGCGCCCCTGCTGATCCTCGCGCCGTACACGAAGAACTTCCAGCGCGACCTGTTCGACGGCAACTTCCCCACCCTGCCGATGATGATCAACCAGGACCGTGGCGACCTCGCGCTCGCGCCCGCCGCCGAGCGCATGTGGGGTGCTGCGCTGACCCTCATCATCCTCGTCCTGCTGCTCAACGTGATCGGGCGCGTCGTCGCCCACTACAGCGCGGTCAAGAAGTAAGAGAAAGCGAATCCCCTGACATGGCAAAGCGAATCGACGTCACCGACCTCAACGTCTACTACGGCGGCTTCAAGGCCGTCGAGGGCGTCTCGATGACGGTCGAGCCCCGGTCCGTCACGGCCTTCATCGGGCCCTCCGGCTGTGGCAAGTCGACCTTCCTCCGGACGCTCAACCGGATGCACGAGGTGATCCCGGGCGGACGCGTCGAGGGCAAGGTCATGCTCGACGACCAGGACCTCTACGCGTCGTCGATGGACCCGGTGGCCGTCCGCCGCACCGTCGGAATGGTCTTCCAGCGGCCCAACCCGTTCCCGACGATGTCGATCTACGACAACGTGGCCGCGGGCCTGCGCCTCAACGGCGTCAAGAACAAGAAGACCCTGGACGGCATCGTCGAGCAGTCCCTGCAGGGTGCCAACCTCTGGACCGAGGTGAAGGACCGGCTCAACAAGCCCGGCGCGGGCCTGTCGGGCGGACAGCAGCAGCGCCTCTGCATCGCGCGCGCCATCGCGGTGCAGCCGCAGGTGCTCCTCATGGACGAGCCGTGCTCGGCCCTGGACCCGATCTCGACGCTCGCCATCGAGGACCTCGTCAACGAGCTCAAGAGCGACTACACGATCGTCATCGTCACGCACAACATGCAGCAGGCGGCCCGGGTCTCCGACCGCACCGCGTTCTTCAACCTCAAGGCGACCGGCGAGCCGGGCCGGCTCGTCGAGATCGACGACACGGCACGGATCTTCAACAACCCGACCGAGCAGGCCACCGAGGACTACATCTCCGGCCGCTTCGGCTGACCCGCCCGCGCCCAGACCCGCCCGCGGCCTGACCCGCCCATGCCAAGGCGCTGTCTCTTATACACATCTCCGAGCCCACGAGACGCGTAGTAATCCGGGGGGGGG
>NZ_JBNDHY010000125.1:0-12638 GCF_056755315.1 Monashia sp. HAY1-2A | reverse complement strand
CCACGAGAGGTTCGGCGGCCGTGGTCGTCGTGTTCCCGGTCGGCCCTCCGCAGGCAGCCGTGAACAGTCCGAGCACCGCGAGGGCGGGAATCATGCGCACTGCTCTCATCACTTCTCCTGATCGCAGGTTTGAGGTAGCGCGCAGTCCAGCACCTGCGTGCGCCGGCACATTCGTCGCTTTGCCCAACGCTCGGGGCAGGCGCTCGTCGCGACGAACATCCGCGAACCACATACCGGCCCGACCGCGCGCCACAAGCGGCACCGTCGGGGTCAGAGGCGTCCACAGGCAGCGCGTCATCGCGCGCGGCACGCGGCAGCAACCACCCGGTTGCCCACGCCACAACGGGCTGTCGCGCCGTCAGTCACTCCGCCGGACGCGGCTACTGCAACGGCAGACGGAACTGCAGCATGGCGGCGAACCGCGCGTCGGCATCCTTCAAGTCGATACCCGAGACCTCGACCAACCGCCTCAGGCGATAGCGGAACGTGTTGGGATGCACGAAAGCCTTCGCGGCCGCGTCCGCCACGTCTCCGAAGCAGTCCAGCCAGCATCGCAAGGTGTGCACGAGCTCGCTGTTGTACTGCGCGTCATAGGCAGCGAGCTTCGCGATGGGTCCGGCAAGCACGTCACCGCGGGCGGCCGCGATGTCGCCGAGCTCAAGAAGCAGTGCCTCGCCCAGGACGTCGGAGATCGTCGCCACCTGCCCGCCACGGCCCCGGTTGGTCAAGACACGCAAGGCCCGGTCAGCCCCCATGCGGGAGCGCCCCAGCTGGCTTGGGTCGGTTGCAACAGGGCCAATGCCGATGACCGCGGGCAGCTTGCTGCCGGTGCGGGTCAGAAAGTCAGCGGCGATCGAGGTCACCTTGTCCATCGCGGCATCGACCGCGCCAGTGACCGGCAGCAGCCCGTATGCGACATCGCCGAGCTGGCCGACCGCTGACCCGGGAGCAATGGCCGACATGTGAAGCGCCAACGCATCGGCGACCTTCTGCCGTGATGCCATGGCGATCGACGGGTTCCCCGGCTCGTCATGAGACGTGAGAACGCCGAGCGCGACAACAACCAAGGTGCGCCGCAGGAGCCCAAGCCTGCTCAGGACCTCCGGTCCCGTCGGGCCACCGTCCATCGCCGTCGCGATGAGGTCGGCGACGATCCGGCGTTCGATGTCAGCACCCGCGCGCACCCGAAGCAGATGCAGCGAGGCAACCTTCGCGGCCTCGCTCAGAGCGGCCGTCCGTTCCTGGTCCAACGGTTCCTGCACCACTGCCCAGATGGATCCCAGTACCTCATCACCGGCGCGGATCGCGACCGCGACGCGCGGTATGAAGATCTCCTCGGAACCGATCTGTTCCGGGCGCAGGAGCACCGGTGCCCTGCTGGCGTACACCTCCTCGAGCGCCCCGGTGCGCGCAAGCGCATCAGCGAACCTCTGCGGCACCTGCCTGCCCAGAATCGTCTCGATGCGCGAATCGTCGGCATCCTTCTGCTGACCTGAGAACGCCAGAACGTTCAGGCTCCGGTCCTCGATCGTGATCGGAGCATCGACAAGGGCGGCTATCGCGTTGGCCAAGCTGAACAGGTCACCCGAAGGCAGCCCGCCGATGGTGGCGTGCCTGCTCGAGGGCTCGGTCGGGTTCAGCAGCGTCCGCAGCATCGCGGCCAAACGACTCCAGGACGCTCCCGGGGTCAAGCTGAGCAGCACCACGCCGGCCTGCCGCGCCACCCGGTCGGTGGTCGGCGTCGTCGGAACCGGCGCGCGCACGATCACAGCGGCCGCACCAAGGTCCCCCAGCTCGCGCAGGAGCTCGTGCAAGTCCTGGGCATGGCGCACCCCGATCCCGAAGACGACGGCCCGCGGCGGAAGCTCGGCGCCGCTGCGGTCGTAGACCTCAACTCCCCCAATGTCATCGGCGTCAGCCACCCGACCGGCCACAAGATCGAGGAAGGTGTCACCTAGTGCATGCAGGACCCGGGCAAGGCTCACCCGTGGCCCGCCGCTCACCGACTCCGCCATGGCACGAATCTAGGGACCAGGATGCAACCCCTTTGGTGCGGGGGGATGAAAGAGTCCGCCCCCGTTCGTCAGTTCCACCAAGGCGGCGCGTGCAGTTCTTGCTGGACCGACCATCGGCGTGGGCCGTTGACGTCCTCCTGCTCGCGGGCGCGACCGGGCCGCTCACCCCACTTTGACCAGAGCTGCAACCGCCGGGGTGGTGGTGAGCCATGCGGCCGGCGCATGCTTGTCATTCGTCCACATTTCCCGCTCGGGCTTCGTCAGAACTGACGAGTTCGCCGCCGGGGGCGGCTGCTGTACTGCCGGCGAAGGTGCGGTGCAGCCGCACCCGCGCGACAGGAAAGGCTCCAGCGAGGGCCGGCACGCGTGCCAGTGCTCTTGCCGCCCAGTGTCACCAACCCGCGAGCCCAGCGACAAAGGACGGAAGATGGCAACGAGAGACGTGGTGGTGGTGGGGGCCGGCATGGTCGGCTTGGCCACGGCCTGGCACCTTCAACAGGCAGGAGCGCGCGTTCGTGTGCTCGACGCGGTCGACGTCGCCGGTGGGTCCTCGCGCGGCAACGCCGGCTGGGTCTCGCCCTCCCTGACCGGTCCGCTGAACCAGCCGACGCTGCTCGCGGCTGGTGTCCGAGCGGCGCTCAGCCCGGGATCGCCCGTCTACATTCCGCCTGCTGCCAGCCCCCGCTTGGTGCGATTCCTGGCCCAGTTCGTGCGCAACAGCACACCGGCGAAGTTCGATGCGGCCCTGCGCCTCTTCATCGAGGCGAACCGGCACTCAGTCGCCGCCTTCGAGCAGATGATCGCCGGCGGCGTCGAGGCGCAGCTGCACCAGGCAGACCCCCTGCTCGTGGCGTTCTCCGACGAGCACACGCCCGACCATCTGCTCGAAGAGCTGGGCCAGATACGACAGCTCGGGGGTGTCGCTGAGTACCGACGGGTCAACGCGGCGGAGGCCCACGCAGCCGAGCCCGCCTTGGGACCCGGCGTCACCTCAGCGTTGATGCTGCACGGGCAGCGTTTCATCGACCCGCTCAGTTTCGTGCAGGCGTTGGCCGCTGCCCTCATCAGCGCAGGCGGCAGCATCACACCCGCTGTTGAGGTCGTTCACGTATCAGGCTCGGCCAACGGGGTCACGCTGCGCTGTTCGAACGGTGAGGCGGTCAGCGCGGATGCCGTCGTCCTGGCCACCGGCGCCTCCCTGGGCCGGCTGGCGCGCCCGCACGGGGTCCGCACCATCGTGCAGCCAGGACGCGGGTACAGCTTCTCGGTGCGCCCGGCGACGCTGCCGAAAGGTCCGATCTATCTGCCCGCGCAGCGAGTCGCCTGCACGCCGATCGGCGACCACTTGCGCGTAGCGGGAATGATGGAGTTCAGGAACGCGCACGCGCCACTGGACGTCCGTCGCATCCGGGCCATCGTCGAGGCGGCACGCCCGATGCTCGTGCAGACCGACTGGGATGACCGGGCACAGCAGTGGGTGGGTTCGCGCCCATGCACGCCCGACGGATTGCCGCTCGTTGGCCCGACCAAGACGCCGAACGTGTACGTGGCCGGAGGCCACGGGATGTGGGGCATCGCACTGGGACCCCTTACCGGGCAACTGTTGTCGCGCACCGTGATGACCGGTGACAGCACGCCGCTGCTGTCTGCCTTCGACCCCCTCCGGTGACCGGGAGGTCCCGGAAGCATGACTGGCTCGATACGGAGATGACCTCGGCCTCAAGGTTATTGGCACGTCTGTGCGTGTGATGGCCATGCCCGTGGGTCGGCGGGCCGACATTGCGGTTCCCGGTGCCAGCGGCGCGGCCCAACGTTGAGCCCTTGGGGGGCACGAATCTGCGCGCTGAGGACGGCGGCGCCAGCGTTTCGGGGACGATGTGCCGCCGTCGTTGGAGGCCTCATGGCACGCATACTCGTGATCGGCGACGATGAAGACCTGGCCGAGCTGTTCGGCCGCTGGTTGACTGGCCAAGGCCATGACGTCGAGGTGGTCCACGGTTGGTCGCAGCGGTCTAGTCTGGGCGACCGCGGCACGTTTGACCTCGTGGTGTTCGACTGCCAGGAGACTGACCAGTGGGCGGCCGTCCCGGTCGCCAGCATCGCTGCCGAACCGCATCTTGGCCACGTACGCATGGTCGTGTCGGTCAACGAGCTGGTGCAGTGGCACGCGTCCGGCGCCCGGCATGACGGTCACATCGTCCGGCTGGAAAAGCCGTACCCCCTCCGGAGGCTGTCCGCGGTCGTCAACCAGCTGTTGGAGTGAGGCGGGGGAATGTCAGATCGCGTCAGCGAGGCCGCGTCGCTCGAGCTGCGCATAGGTCACGCCGCTGGTGCTTGGCCGCCTTGGGCGCCCGACCACAACCTGCAGTGCCGAAAGCTGCGCTACGTCACGCGGCGGGCGTTGGCGCGCATCACCCTGATCTGATCGACGCCTGCCGTCGCGACGAGCGTCGTCAAAGTGAGGATCGAAAGCTGCCATACCCCCACCTTTTGAGAAGTGAGGTAATGGCGGCCAGGTGAGCCTTCGCTCCAGCCACATCGCGCAATCCTGCAGCCGGCTGGGCCGTCGTGACATACCGGTGGACTATCGGGCTCCGAAAAGGCCCCCGTCAAAGCGCTGGTCGAACTCCTGCATCACGTTCAAAGGATGCTTCAGCAGGCCGATGCGCGCGAACGTATCGGCCTGCGTCTGCTGGCTGGCGATAGCCGCGGCGTCGATGGGGACCAGCGTCGTGCTCGCGCGGTGCACGGCCTGAAGTGCAGCGTCGGCTGGGAGCTGGTTCGTCGACGCGTAGACCGTCGCCCACTGTTTCGGGTGCTGCTGCGCCCAGCTCAAAGCAGCCTTGACCCGCTTCAGCAGGTCAGCCACCGCCCTGACGCGGTCCGGTTCCTCCAGGACGTCGTGGGTGGCGACCAGCACATTCGACCCCGACAGCAGCCCGACACCGTCGACCAGCACGCGCGCGTCACGATCCGTCAGGGCCTTTGCCAGCAGCGGGTCGACCAGGACCACTGCGTCGACATCTCGTCTGCGAAGGGCCTGGACGGCTTCGGGGCCCTGCAGAGGGACCTGGCTCAAGTCGTGCAAAGAGAGACCGGCGCGCTCGAGGGCGCGGACCAGAAGGTACTGCGTCACCGTCCCCGGGACCACCGCCACCTTCTTCCCGGCAAGGTCCTTCACCGACGTGATGCCAGAGTTTCGGTCCACCAGCAGGGCCACGTTCTGGGCGCCCTGCGGCGCGCGGGTCAACCCGACGATCTTCACATCGACCCCAGCTGCTTGGGCAAAGATCGCAGGTGTGTCAGCCATGTAGGCCACGTCCACGGCCCCCGCGTTCTGGGCGGCGATGGCGTCCGGCCCGATGGCGAAGTTGCTCCACTGGAGCGTGTAGGTCAGGCCGCGCAGCTGGCCTGCTGCCAAGAGCAGCGGCTCCAGGTTGGAGCGCAGCTGACCGACGCGCAGGGTCGCTTGGGTCCCAGGCTGCCTCGCGGGCGCAGGTGCAGCGGCATTCGAGCATCCGGCCGCTGCCGCCAGAACCACGACGAGCACGGCTAACCGGGCCTTCCAGGTTTTCATGACATGTCTTTCGTGAGGTCGACGGGCGCAGGCCTTGCAGGCCAACCGCCGCGCCGCTGCACCGTCTCGGACGCGTGGGTATGCCGGCCACTCATGAGGCTCCCGCTGGGCGCTTCGAGGAACAGCCAATCCAGCAGCTGGCTGCGCATGCGGGCCAGGGCCTCCTGCGTGGCGCTCGGTCGGACCACCACCTCGTGCAGGATCGTCCCTTCGGTCAGGACCGCCACCCGGTCGCCCAACGCCAGGGCCTCATCCAGGTCGTGAGTCACCAGCAAGGCTGAGGCCCCTCGGCGCCGTATGACCCGGTGCAGCAGGGCTTGCATCTCCGCGCGCGTGAATGCATCCAGGGCGCTGAAGGGCTCATCCAGCAGCACAATTCCCGGGTTCCTCAACAGGGTCCGCGCCAGCGCCGCCCGCTGAGCCTCACCTGTTGACAGCTCCCGTGGCCAAGCGTCGGCGCGCCCAGCCAAGCCGACCTCGCCGAGAGCCTCTTCGACCCGTGCGGCGCCCAGGTGGCCAACGCCGAGGGCAACGTTGGCTCCGACACGCATCCACGGCACGAGCCGGGCGTCCTGGAACATGAGCCCCACCGGGGCCGACGCATCAACCTGCCCAGTGAAGTCAGCATCCAGCCCGGCAAGGATGCGCAGCAGCACCGTCTTGCCGGCGCCGCTGCGCCCGAGCAGGCAGATGAACTCCTCGGGACCCACCTGCAGGCTCGCACCCCTGAGCACACTGCGGTTGCCGAAGGACCGCTGCAGATCCCTTCCGGCCAGTACCGACTCGACCTGGTTCACCTACCGGCCCTTCAGCGTTGCGGGAACGGCCGGCGCCATCGAAGGAGCCGACCTTCCATGGCGCGGACAGCGAGGTCGCACAGCCACCCAAGGCAGGCGTAGGCGATCAGGCAGGCGATGATGACATCCGTCTGGTAGAACAACCTCGCCTGAGATGTCAGATAACCCAGTCCGCTCGTGGCGTTGACCTGCTCGGCGACGATGAGAACGATCCACGCAACGGTTACGGAGTAGCGCAGCCCAACGAGAAAGCCAGGCATGCATCCTGGGACAACGATGCGAAGCACCGTTTCGGACCGCCGGAGTTTCAATGAGCGAGCCAAGTCCTCGTATCCGGCGTCAATGCTGCGAATCGCGCCCAGCACATTGATGTAGATGGGAAATGCGGACGCCCACGCGATAAGGGACACTTTCATGGTCTCCCCTATTCCGAACCAGATAACGAACAGGGGCACCAGGGCCACCGCGGGCATGGTTCTCAACATTTGTACGGGCGAGTCGATCATGTACTCACCGATGCGAGACAGCCCGACCAGCATGGCAAGCGTGGTCCCGACCGTTACCCCGATGAGCAGGCCTGCGCCAACTCGCACCGCGGACACCAGCACGGCATCGGGCAGCTCGCCCGTTCTGGACATCTGACCCGCGACATCCAGCACCGATGCCGGCGATGGCATCTGCTGCGGGCGGACCCACCCGGCTGCACACACCAGTGCCCACAGCCCCAGCAGACACGCCACACCCAGCATGCGCCGACCGGTGTGGGCAAGAAAGCCACGGCTGCGCCTGCTGTTGGCAGATGTCGCCGCGCCATCAAGCCTCAGGCCGCCGTCGCGACGGGTTGCTCGCTGCCTTGCATGATCGATGCCCACAGGCCCTCCTTGCACACCTTTCGGCGACCGAAGGAGGTTGGCGTACGACCTTTGGAGGAGCTGTCCGCCGAAGGAGATCCACCTCGACCCGAGGTAGGTCTCCAACGTTAGAGGCCGCCTTGGCGCGCTGCAACGAAGCGTGCACGACATCGTCGGGGCCAGCCGGAGAAACTGCTGGATTGGCTCGAAATGGCCCCTGCGTGGCCCGAGAACCGCTCCGGCTGCCGCCCGCACGGCGGGAAGGTTGGGTGCACCGCGGTCGAATGGAGGCCATCGTGGACGTCGTTGTTGAGCTGGTGTGCGTCTCGTGCGGAGGCAGCGCCGAGATTGCGGCGACCGAGCTCCTGGTGCAGATGGAGTCGGACTCGGACTCCTCCGCCGTACTCGTCTTCGACTGTCCCTGTTGTGGCGATATAGGCGTCGTGGAGATCTGTCTGTGCACCGTTGCGGCGCTGCTGCTCGCCGGGGCATCCCCCGTCCACGGGCTCACCGGGGTGAGCTCCGGGAGCGGACCCAGCCCGCGCGATGTCCCCTTCACCGCCCAGGACCTGCGAACGTGGCGCAAGGTCCTGCGCGACCTGGACTCGGTAGCACCTTGGGAGTAGGTCGCGGCAGCAGCCCTGGAAGTTCGGGATCGCCCGCCCAGGACAGGTCCTGGTCAGTTCAGGCCCCCCGGAGCGCACGCTTGCCCGTCCCTACCGGAGGGTGCCAACCTTGTCCGACCCGCCGGAGTTGGCGCCGACGGCCCACGCAGTCCAAGGTCATCCCGCTCGTGAAGGGCACGTTCAGATGGTTGCGCCAGCACAGGGCCGCGGAAGTCAGCTCGAACAGCTCCGCGCACTCCTACAGCGCCTGGAGCTCGGCCTCGGGCAAGTGGCCCTCGTCCTCGGGGAAGCCGGGCTCGGCAAGACGCGAACGTTGGACCACGTCGCAGCAGCTGCGGTGCGCAAGAGCGCGCACGTGGTACGGATCAACGCCGACGAGCTGGACTCCCTCGCACCCTTGAGCATGTTGCTGCGTGGCCTGAGCGACCCGAGCAACCAGCTCAATGCCACCTTTCTCAACCAGCACGCCAGCTCCACCTCGGGAATGTGGGTAGTTCGAGACATCCAGTCGCTTCTGGAAGCGGTCTCCTCCCACCAGCCTTTGGTCATCGCAATCGACGACATCGACCGCGCCGACGACATGAGCGTCCATGCAGTGCGCCGGCTCATCACCGCCCTGGACTCCAGCCCGATCGTCTGGTTGCTCACCGCGCGCAGCACCCAGTCGCCGCGCCTGGCCGAGCTGCGCAGCACCATCGTGGCAACCGAAGGCCTCGTGGTTCCCCTTGCACCCTTGAGCGACTCGGAGACGACCGAGCTCATCACGAAAATGCTCGGGGGCCGAATTCCCCCACCGCTGCTGCAGCAGAGAGCCAAAGGAGCGGGAGGCAACCCCTTCCTGCTCCACGAGCTGGTTTCAGGCTACGTGGCCTCCCAGCCAGAGGATGAGCAGCTGTCGACAGATCTCGAGCTGCCCGAACGGATACGGGAAGCAGCCCGCGCCCGGCTCGCACCGCTGGACATCCAGACGACACAGGTCCTCGACGTCGCAGCCGTCATCGGGCGCGCCTTCTCGATCGATGAGGTCATCGGTGCGACCGGGCAGCCCCTTGCCCAGGTTCTCGCCGCCATTCGGACCCTGCAGCAGCTCAGCGTCATCCTGGACAGCGGCGACCACTTCCTGTTCCGGCACGAGCTGTTGCGCGAGTCCGTCTTGGCCGACCTGCCCACGGACGTCAGCCGCGCCCTCCACCGAGAGGTCGCCACCCTGCTGCTCAGGCGTGGCCGGCCGCCAGCCGACCTGGCAAAACACCTCCTGGCCGGAGTCGGCCCCGACGACGTCGCGATGGCTCCGGCCCTGATCGAAGCGAGCCAGCGACTGGCTCGCTCAGCACCTGCGCAGGCCCAGGACCTGACAGAGCGGGCCCTGCAGATCACCTCCCAGGATCATGACCGCTGGATGGCACTCGCGCCGCAGGCCATTGCCATCCATGTCGGGCTGGCCAACCTGCACCGCGCATCGGCGCTGCTGAGCACCGCCGTTGACCGGGGGCTCCCGCTGGACGCCGAGGCCGCGGCCCGGGCGCTGCTGTACGAGGCCATGTGGCGTGCAGGACGAACTGACGACGCTGCCGAGGCGTTGGCGCCCGTGCTGGGCCGTGCCGAGCTTTCGACCGCCAGCCGGCTTCGAATCGAAGTGGTGCGTGCCCGCACCCAGGTCCTGGCTGGTGCCCCGGCCGACGTCGTCGACCGGCTCGCCCACGTGGTCACGCAGGCGCGGGAGCTCGACGAACGAGAAACCGTCAGCTACGCCCTGGCGGCCCGGTCCATGGGCCTGCGATTCGTCGGACAGCTCGACGCATCGATCGACGTGGCGCGCGATGCCGTCACCTATCTGGCCGGTCGCAGCTGGAGCGGGGTCGACCCCCGAGTATGGCTGGCCCGCAGCCTGATGGCCGCCGACCAGCTGGACGAGGCCGAGGCACTATGCGCGCGAGCGGTCCACGACGCCAGCGGCGACGCCGGTTCCAGAGACCTCCCCCTCATCAGCGCAACACTGGCACGCCTGCTCATGGCGCGCGGCCGGCTGGAGGACGTCATGACGGAGGTCCAAAGCGGAATAGACGCCATGGAAGCATACGGCGGCCGACAGCTGGCCGCCGAGCTGTTCGGGTGCGCCGCTGTCGCGACCTGGCTGCGCGAAGGGACGCAGCCGGCCATGGACCTGCTGAAGAAAGCTGCGCCGTTCACGGCGAGCAACGCGTACGGGATGAACCACCTCGCGATGGCGGAAGCGATCATCGGCGCAGGTGATGCCAAGCTGACTTCTCGGCGCGTTCACTCCCTGATGAAGCAGCTTGAAGGCTCCTACGGGCAGCTGGTGTTCGACCCCCAGCACGCTCCCGCGCTGATCCGGCGCCTGCTCACCGATGGGATGCGTTCGCATGCAGACCGGATTCTGGAGGCGGCCACCCGGCTGGCCGAGCAGAACCCGAGCGTTGCGTCATGGGCGGGATCCGCCTCTCACTCAGCGGGTCTGGTTCGGCAAGACGCTGAGGAGATCCTGCGCGGGAGTGCCCAATTCGCCGACGCCCGCCGACCTCTGGCTGCCGCGTGGGCGAAAGCTGACGCCGCTCGCGTCCTTGCCCGTCACGGCAGTCCGGACGCACACCAGTTGGCTGACCAAGCCGGCCAGCGGCTGCGCGAGCTGGGCGCCTTCGCGGCCGCAGAGCAGCTGGTCACAGAAACATCATCGACCGGGGGCCGGCCGCGCAAACCACTGGCCCCACGGCCGGCCACCGGGTGGGACGCTTTGACGCCGGCGGAGCTACGAGTCGTCAGGTTCGCCGCCGACGGGGCAACGAACAAGGAGATCGCGAACGCCCTGTGGATCTCGCCGTACACCGTGGACACCCACATGCGCCACATCCTGGCGAAGCTCGGCGTGCGTTCCCGGGTGGCATTGGCGCGGCTGGCAGCGCAGCGCGAAACCGAAAACCCCGCCGAGACGCAGTCCTCGGCCACTGAAGGACCTGCCTGAGTACGGGCGGCGCTCTCGCAGCCCGCAGGAAGCCGGTCCCGAGGCAGACGGGTTCACGACTGCGACTCTCAGTTCGGCCAGCAGCGCCTCGATCTGGCGCCCGGTCAGACCGGTCTCGCTGTCGCCCAGCACAACCGCGCACCCTTGCAGCACCTCAGCCAGTCACGGCCGGTACCCGTCCTCCGCCACGTCCACATCCTTGCTGTTCTGCCCGGCACAGTTCTGACGGCCGCCACGGCACCTGGCAACAGTCATCCGGGGGCCGCTCAGCTCGCCGGGCGCAGGAACATCGCCAACGGCCCCGATGCCGCTGCAATCCGCCGTCCGCTCAAGCACCGTGCCTCCCGAGCCGCGACTCTGGCGGCTAGGACCATGGCGCGTCTGCGGCAACCACTTCGAGTCGGGTCTCCAGGTGCGCACACAAGGGTGCAAGGGTGCGGACGCTGACGAAGCGGAAGGCCTCGAGGTGATACAGCTCCGTCACGGTGTTGTGTCGCACCCCTACCGCACGTGCCACTGCCCTTCTGGAGAGCCCCGCGGCCCACATCCGCTCCTGCAGCTGCCCCATGGCCTCGATCTGCCAGGGGATGGCGGGCGGGTAGCCGGCGCGAAGCCAGGACGCGACCCTGACGCCGGCATGGTCGCCGCGTTCCTTGGCGGCGCCGCTGACCGGGGAGCCAGCCACTTGCACGCGGCAGCCCAGCGCACTGGCGACGATCGCCACCGTCTCGAAGCTCGGCCACGCGCTGCCCTGCTCGAGCCCGGTCAGCACCGACAATCCCAGCCCGGTCTGCGCGCTCAGCGACCGAAGGGTCAGGCCCCGGGAGACCCGAGCCCGCACCAGCTGTGAGGCGAGCTCGCGGTAGCCGGCGACGCTGCGGCGCTCGAGGTCGTTGACGTAGCTGTCGTCCGGGCGGGCCGCCAACGTCCACCGCCATCGCCCGTCCGGGCCGCGGCGACCGCGCGGCGCAGGCCAGCTCGCCGGTGCTTCAAGCGGCGGGGCGCTCGGGATGCGGCGGCCGTTCTCGTCCGTGGGCGCGAACAGCCAGCTCAGCGTGCGCTCCCAGTCCTGCTCGGCCACGCGGTCTCCCCCGTCGTCGTCGACCCGACTTGTATCGGCGTACCGATCCAACCACGCCGGGCACTGTCATCAGCGGTTCAGCCGCAGCTTCACCGGAATCTCACCGGCAGCCGCTGAACCCGCGGCCAGCAGCACCCGCTGCCCAACGGACGCCTCGCCGAGCTGACCCACCCGCACCGGGTGCCCGACTCGGCGGTTCCCACCCGAACCCTCGAGGCAGCCGCTCATGTCCGCGACCACATCCAACCCCGCCATCGCCAAGGTGATGTTCTCCTCGGCCTCCGACGACTGGGCCACCCCCCAGGCGTTCTACGACGCGCTTGATGCCGAGTTCGGCTTCGTCCTCGACGCGTGCTCGAGCACGACCAACCACAAGGCCCCGCACTTCTTCGCCCTCGACCACCCCGACCTTGACCGCCGCGACGGACTCGCCGGCGACTGGGCCGCCGACGCCCGCACCCACCAGGGGGCGGTCTGGCTCAACCCCGTCTACGGACGCACCATCGGCGACTGGATGGCCAAGGCAGCCGACACCGCCCGCGCCGGCGCGACCGTCGTGTGCCTGGTGCCGGCACGCACGGACACCCGATGGTTCCACGACCACGTCCTGGCTGAAGGGGCCGAGGTCCGCTACGTCCGCGGCCGGCTGAAGTTCGGCAGCGCCACCACCGGCGCCCCGTTCGCCAGCCTGGTCATCATCTACCGCGGCCA
>NZ_JBNDHY010000124.1:0-12593 GCF_056755315.1 Monashia sp. HAY1-2A | reverse complement strand
TCCGTCGTCGGCAGCGTCAGATGTGTATAAGAGACAGCGGCATGCCGAGGCCCACGGCGTGCCGGGCCCAGGCGCACGACGTGCCGGCCGGGGGCCGATCAGCAGCTCCTCCGCGTCAGGGCTCGAGCAGGACGGCTCCCGGGCCGTGCCCGGCCAGCACGTCCGAGGGGTTGTTGAGCGCGCAGGTGCGCAGCGACAGGCACCCGCACCCGATGCACGAGTCGAGCTGGTCACGCAGCTTCTCGATGCGTCGGATCTGCTCGTCGAGGCGGGGACGCCACGACCTCGACAACCGGGCCCAGTCGCTGGCCGTCGGCGTCCGGCCGTCGGGCAGCGTCGACAGCGAGGCGGCGATCTCCTCGAGCGAGAGCCCGACCCGCTGCGCGGCCCGGATGAAGGAGACGCGTCGGATGGTGGCTCGCTCGTAGCGTCGCTGGTTGCCGCTGGTGCGCACCGAGGAGACGAGGCCGAGCTCCTCCCAGTAGCGCAGCGCCGACGTCGCGACGCCGGTGCGCTCGGCGACCTGCCCGATGGTCAGCCCCGCCATCTCAGGCGATCCTCGCCTCGGGCAGCCGGGACACGATCTCGTCGACGGTCTCCTCCGGGGTCTGCTGCGAGCTGTCGAGCCACAGCCCGATGTGCGGCGTCTCGGTGCGCACCTTGTGGTCGAAGTCGCGGATCGACCAGAGGTCGCCGTAGCCGACCTTGACGCGCTCGGCCTCGCGCCGCATGACGGTGCCGACATCGGGGGCGAGCATGACGAGGCTGAGGGGACGGGCCCTCACCTGCTCGAGGAACGGCATGAGACTCGTGCCGACGAAGAGGTCCTGGACGACGACGGTGAACCCGGCCTCGGCGTACGCGTTCGCCGTCTGCGCCGTGATCCGGTGCCGCAGTTCCAGCTGTCGCTCCGCCTCGGGGTCGCCGTGCGGCGACAGGTCGACGCGGCCGCGCACGACCATCCGGCGGAACTCGTCGCCGCGCAGGTGCACCGCGCGGCTGAACCGCTCGGCGAGCAGCTGCGACACGGTCGACTTGCCGGCGGCCATGACACCCGTCACGACGATGACCTGCGGCGTGTCGCCGGTGCCGTGGAGGAAGGCCCGTTCGCTCACACGCACACCTTAGGGTGCCGACGCGCCGAAATGGCGTCGTACTTCAGGTGACGTTCAAGTTCGTCCCACACCCCGACGCGGGGACGCGGCGTGGAGCGGCCGTCGGCGTCAGTACGTCGGCGTCAGTACGTCTCGGCCTCGTCCGGGGTGGCTCGGCGCACGACGACCCGCGTCCAGGCGCCGACGTAGAGCCGGTCGTCGTCACCGAGCTCGGTCTTGGGGCCGACCGCGATCGCCTGCTCGGGCAGCGGCCCGGAGGCCGGCCCGACGTACGTGCCGTTCGAGCTGCCGAGGTCCTCGACGAACCAGCGCGTGCCATCGGTCGTCAGCTGCGCGTGGCGGCGGCTGACGCCCGGGTCGGACGACAGGTCGATCTCCGGGTTGGTGTTGCGGCTCGTCGACACCCGGCCGAGCAGGACGCTCCGGTGGCGCAGCGGCATGATGACCGGGAGCCCGGGGGACGGGCACGGGTCCTCGGCCTCCTGCGTCTGGTACCAGTCGGGGTCGACCCACACCTCGGCGAGCCACTCGAACGGCTCGGCAGCCGAGCCGACCCCAGTGCCGGCGCCCTCGCCCGGGGACGGCGACGCCTCGCCCGGGGACGTCGTCGCGCCGGAGGCCCCGGCGTCGCGCGGCATCGCACCGGTCGTGAAGTCGTAGCCGCAGGCCTCGCAGAAGAGGGCGCCCTCGGCGTTCTCGGTGTGGCAGTTCGGGCACTCGAGCACCGACGGCGCCGGAGGCACGGCCGGGCCCTGGGGCTGCTCCGGCGCGGCCGAGCCGACCGTCGCGCCACCCGGCGTGTCGAGGTCGAGGGACGAGCGGCCCCCGCCGGACGTGCCCGCGGCCGGACCAGCTTGCACGGCAGACGAACCCGGGCCCGGCGCCGACGCCACCGACCCGCCTGAAGCACCCGACGCACCCGACGCACCCGACGCACCCGACGCACCTGACGCGGCCGGCTGGGCGGACGCGTCGATCGGCGACCCGCACGTGTCGCAGTAGTCCTCGGCCTCGGAGGTGTGGCCGTTGGGGCAGACCGCGCTCATCGGCGCACCCGGCTCGTCTTCGTCGACGCGGTGTCGAGCGACATCTCGTCGATCCTGCTCGCACCCTTCTTGAGACGGACGGTCCCGGTGTCGGCGTCGTCGATCTCGACGACCTTGCGCAGGCGCGAGGTCATCTCGTCGTTCCCGGTCTGGTCGGCCAGCTGGACCGCCCGGCCGAGCTTGGCCGTCGCGACGTCGTCCTGCCCGGCCGCCTTGGCCGCCAGGCCCTCCTGGATGACCGTGGCGAGCTCGGCCTGGCCGGTGTAGGCGGCGACGGCGGGGTCGATGCGGGTGGTCAGGGAGTCGTCGTTGCTCCACTTGGCCTTGACGAGGCCCTGGGCGAGCGGGTCGGACCCGAGCGAGATCTGCACGCGCGCGGCGAGCTGCTCCTGCCCCAGGGTGCGCGCCGGCAGGCGGACGGCGACGTGGTAGTCGCGGCTCTCGTCGCTCCACGCGCCGGTGGGGTAGGCGTTGGTCAGCGGGTTGATCGGCTGGCGTCGCGGCGTGAGGTCCTCGAGCGTCGGGGACACCTGCTTGACGAAGAGCAGCTCGGCACCCTGCGGCACCCACACGCGCAGCTCGGCGTTGGCGACGCCGCGCGACATCGAGGCCCGCATCATGGCCTCGAACTCCGCCGCCATCTCCTCGGGTGCCGGGATGAGGTCGACGGTGCCGAGCAGGGCCGAGGCGATGCCGCGCACCTCCTCGACGCGCCACTGGTCGCCGACGCCGCGGCAGTCGCACTGGAAGACGCCGATGCAGCCACGGACCGCAGCCTGCAGCGACGCCGGGGTCTCGCCCTCGTTGACGCCGTCGGTGAGCAGGATCGCGTGGCGCTTGGTGACGTGCGGCACCGTCTCGAAGATCTGCCGCGCGAGCGTCAGCCACGTGCCCATCGCCGTGCCCCCGTTGGCGCGCAGGCCGTCGATGGCGCGGCCGGCCTCGGCCCGCGTTCGGGCCGACATCGGCACGAGGGCACCCTGGTGGCTGTAGGGGTAGACGATCTGCGCGGTGCCGTTGCCGGCGACGATGGAGAAGAGCGTCCCGTCGACGATCTCGGCGAGCGCCGCCTTGGCCGCCTCCCCGGCGGCCTGCAGGCCACGACGGCCCATCGAGCCGGAGGTGTCGATGAGGATGACCTCGGCCGCCGACCCCGGGTCGGCGAGCCCGGCGGAGGCCCCGGCCGACGCGCCGGCCGACGTGATGCGCACGATCGCGTGCACGTCGGTCCCGCCGTCGGGCAGGAACTCGTTCTGGAACACCTCTGCGGTGAAGTCAGCCATCGGTCGGGTCCCCTTCCTCGGGCGCGGCCCCCGCCGTGCCCTCGTTCGCTGTCGATCCTTGCCCAGCCAGTCTGGCGAGGGCAACCGTGATGTTGTCGCGCCCGCCCTGCCCGTTGGCGAAGTCGACGAGCGCGCGGGCCAGTGCGTCGGGCGTGTCCCCGACGCGGGCGACGCTCTCGCGCAGCAGCGCCCGGAGGTCCTCCGCCTCGGAGCAGTAGTTCCACAGCCCGTCGGAGCAGACGAGCAGCCAGCCGGGGGTGGCCGTCAGCGTCGTCACGTGCGGCGTGAGGTCGTCGGGGGCGTCGCGGCCGAGCCAGCGCGTGATCGAGTGGGCGTGCGGACCGTTCTCGGCCTCGCGACGTGGCACGCCGGAGGTGATCTGCTCCTGGGCGAACGAGTCGTCCTGCCCGAGCTGGCGGGCCGGCTCGGCGTCGCCGTCCGGCAGCCAGTAGACGCGGCTGTCGCCCACGGTGCCGGCCACGACGACGCCGTTCTCGACGACGGCCGCGGCGAAGGTGCAGGACGGCGGGTTCGGCACGTCGTCGACGACGGCCTCCGCGACCGCTTCGTTGGCCCGCGCGACGGCGGCGGTCAGGGCCCGGGACGCCGTGCCGGACCACGCCTCGGGGGTGCCGGCGCCGCGCGGGAACGGCTGGTCGAGCACGGCGCGCGCAGCCTGCGCCGCGGCCAGCGAGGCGATGTGCGAGTCGGTGGCCATCGAGACGCCGTCACAGACGACGAGGACCGCCCGCGAGCCGGGCGCCTCGCCGGCGCTGAGCGCCATCGCGTCCTCGTTGCGCGAGTGGCGGCGGCCGATGTCGCACAGTCCGGCGACCCACGCGGCGGGCGCCTCGGCGAAGTGGTCGCGGGGGTCGGGTCGCGGCGAGCCGCACCGGTCGCACCACCCGTCGACGATGCGCCCCTCGTGGCACGTCGGGCACGTGTCGTCCGGCTCGGTCCCACCTTCACCCGTACCGGCACCCGCGCCGGGGACCCCGGCCGAGGGCACGGCGCCGGTCCAGCCCACGTCGAGGGGTGACTCCTCGCCGGCCGGTGCCGTCTGCGGCGCGGCCGTCATCCCGGCCGTCATGCCGGCCGGCGGCTCGGGCGCGCTCGCCTGCGGCAGACCGCTGCCGACGACCGACGCGGCCAGCTCCGTGCCGCACGCCTCGCAGAAGGTCGCGTCGGCGGCGTTGGCCGTCCCGCACGCGGGGCAGGGCCGTTCCCCGCCGGGCGCCTCGGACGCGACGGTGGTGTCGTAGGGCTTGGAGGGCTCGGAGGGCTCGGAGGGCTCGGAGGGGGCGGCGGCCGGCACCGCGGACACGCCGGGGCCGGTCGGGGGCAGGTCGGTCACCAGAGGCTCCAAGGTCGGATCGTGTTGGCCTCGTCGACGAGCGGCACGCGCTCGGCGAGGTCCGGCGTGCGCCGCGCCAGCTCGCGCAGCGACTCCTCGAGCCCGAGCCGGAGTCCGGTCGGCGTCGTCTTGTGCTCGCCGATGAGCAGGTCGGCCTTGGTGCCGGTCTTCTCGACGGTGGCGAGCGCCTCACGGTAGATGAGCGTCGTCAGCTCTGCCTTGCGCCGCGCCGACAGCGACGTGTCGTCGAGGGTGCGCAGCGCCTCGGCGAGGTCGGGCAGGCCGCGGTTGGCCCGGGCGAGCAGCTCGGCGAGGCCGGCACGGGCCGTGCGGTACGCGCTCGACTGCAGCGGGACGAGGCGGTACGCGGCCACGGCACCGTCGACGTCGCGTCGGGCGGCTCGGATGCGGGCGAGCCCGAAGGCGGCCATCGGCACGTACGTCGAGTCGGTGCGGGCGCAGGCGGTGTAGAGGTTCTCGGCGACGACGTCGTCGCCGGCGCGCTCGCTGGCGTGGGCGAGCGCCAGCTTGGGCGCGAGCTCGCCGGGGACCTGGCCGTAGACGGCGTTGAACGCGGCCTGGGCGGCACGGGCGTCGCCCCGCTCGAGGGCGGCCAGGCCCTGGATCCACACGGCTCGCCACTCCCAGGGGTCGTTGGCGAGCAGCTCGCCGGCCGTGGCCTCGGCGACGTCGCGCTTGCCGGCGTCGAGCGCGGTGCGAGCGATGTCGAGGAGCACCTCGGTGGTGCGTGCCGCGGCGCGCTCGAGGGCGGTGAGCCGCTCGGCGGGCGCTCCCGTGACGGTGCTGAGCCAGCCGGTCTGCGGGTCGTGGGGGTCACGCCGTAGCGCCGGCAGGTTGCGCCAGTCGTCCGGCTCGATGCCGGGCGTGGGCACCTCGAACAGCAGCGAGCTGACGGTCGTCGACGCGGCCCCGGCGTTCTGGTCGAGGGCGACGACCTCGCGCAGCACCCCCACCATCTGGGAGCGCAGCTCGTCGGCCGACACGAAACGGTCGTCGCGGTTGGGCGCGCACGCCTTGGCCACGAGTCGGTAGAACGCGTCGTACCTCTGGAAGACCGGCACGGAGTCCTGCGGCGGGAGCGTGTTGAGGTAGGTCGTCTGGTACCCGCGGAACTCCATCGTCAGCACGACGAGGGTGCGCCCGATGGTGTAGATGTCGGAGGCCACGGAGACGCCGAGCTCGGCCACCTCGGGCGCCTGGTAGCCGACCGTGCCGAAGATCGCGGAGTCCTCGTCGTCGGCCCGGCGCACGCCGCCGAGGTCGATGAGCTTGACCTCGTCGCCCACCTGGATGATGTTGTCGGGCTTGAAGTCGCAGTAGACGAGCCCGAGGTCGTGCAGGTACTGGAACGACGGCAGGATCTCGAGGATGTAGGCGAGCGCCTGGTCGACCGGCAGCGGGTCGTAGCGCCCCGCCGCCTGCATCCGCTGCTTGAGGATCGACTTGAGCGACGTGCCGCCGACGTACTCCATGACGATGTAGCCGGCGTCGTCGTGGGTGACGAAGTTGTAGATCTCGACGATGCTCGGGTGCGACACCTGGGCGAGGAACCGCTGCTCGGCAATGGCCGCCGCGAGCGCATCGGGGTCGGCGGAGTTGAGCAGGCCCTTGAGCACGACCCAGCGGTCCGAGACGTTCTTGTCGCGGGCCAGGTAGATCCAGCCGAGACCGCCGTGCGCGAGGCAGCCGGCCACCTCGTACTGGCCGGCCACGAGGTCACCCGCCTTGAGCTTGGGGTCGAAGGAGAACGGCTGCCGGCACTTGGCGCAGAACCCGGTGGTGCGTCCCGGCCTGCCGTCGCGGCCGCGGCCCACGGGCTCGCCGCACTTCGGGCAGAACCGCTTGTTCTCCGGGACGGTGGGGTCGGTGAGCAGGGCCTTCTCGGCGTCGATGGTGGGGGCCGGGCGCACGGTCGTGATGCCGCCGCCGAGACGGGCCGAGCGCAGCCGCTGGGAGCTGCTCGTGCGCCGGGTCGCGATGCTGCCGCCCTGCCGGGCCCGCTTGGAGCCCAGGGCGGTCGAGGCGAGGTTGCTCGACGCGGCCGACCGCGAGGAGATGTCCGGGCTGGTGCCGGCGGGGCCCTCGCCGCCCGAGGTGGCCGACATCGCGCCGGACGCCGGCGGGACCGGTGCCAGCGAGGCGACCTCGGCCTGCTCGGCGGGCGTGCCGCACACGTCGCAGTAGCCGGCGTCGATCGTCCCCGTGCACCCGGGCTGGCGGCAGGGCGTGCCGTCGGGGACGGTCGTCCCTCCCGACGCCCCGGCCCCGGGGGCCGGAGCGAGGCCGGCGGACACCGGGCCACCCGAGCCACCCGAGCCACCCGTGGCACCCACCTGGCGCGTCGCACCGGACGCGGTGCCGGCCGTGGCGAGGGCGGGGGCCGGCGTCGACCCTGCGGCCATGCCGCAGACGTCGCAGTAGCCGTCGACGATGGTGCCGGGGCATCCGGGCTGCGTGCACTTCATGGTCGCTGCCTCTGGGGTCGGGTGCTGGACGGGGAGGGGCCGCGGCCGCCGGACGCGGTCGCGCCGGTGCTCCCGCCGGTGCCGGCGCCGCTCGCGCGCGGGACGCGTCCAGGACGCGTCGCGGCGTCGACGTACGCCTGGTAGGCGGCGGCGAGGGCGCGGGCTCGGCCCACCGGCAGCGGGGTCGTGCCGAGAACGGCGTCGAGGCGGGACCGCAGGTCGGCGACGTCGGCGGCGACGTCGGGCTCGAACGCCGCCGAGGCCGCCATGGCCCCGACGGCGCCGGCGAGACCGACGACCTCGTCGCGCTCGGCGAGCCCGGCCGCGTACGTCTCGTGGGCCAGGTCGAGGGCGCGGCCGACGCGGTCGAGCTTGTCGCGGTAGGCGGCGAGCTCGCTCGCGCCCTGCGGGACGGGTCCGAGCGCGCGGACGTTGGGGATGGCCAGGTGCGGTGCCGGCGTGATGGCCGCGAGGCAGGCTCGCTCGAGGGCCCGGATGGCCTGGGCCCGGGCGTCGAGCTCCTCGACCTGCTGCTGGGTCCGGATCCGGCTCCGCGCCGCGGAGGCCCGCTCGGCGGCGGCGACGATGAGGTCGCGCTCGAGCACGGCGATGTCGATCTCGAGCGGCGCGATGAGGCCGCCGGTGTCGGCGCCGCGGCGGGCCCGCTCGACGACGTCCGCCATGCGCCGGTCGAGACGCGTGAGCCTCTCGGCCGCGTCGTCGCGCTGGACCCCGGTGGGCACGAGCGGCACCTGGTCGCGGACCCGCTCGAGGCCGGCCCGCGCGACGGTGATCCGCTGGCTCGCCTCGGCGGCTCCCGGGGCGAGGGACGCGCGGGCCTGCAGGGTGCGGGTCAGCGAGTCGAGGAGGCGGCACGCCTCGGGCAGGCTCACCGCCAGCGACCCGCTCGAGGGCAGCGACAGCTGCTCGGAGGTGTTGGAGTCGAGCCGCCCGTGGATGAGCGTCGACAGGCGCTCGGCCTCGGTCGGCCCCACGCGTCCGCCGTCGAAGGTCGTCTCGAGCAGGACGAGCCGGTCGCTGACGGCCTTCCAGAACGTCAGGGCCACCGTGAGGTCGCCGGTGATCGTGGCCTGCTCGGCCGGCGTCAGGCGCAGCACGGCCCGGTCGACCTCGCCGAGGTCGGCGCGCCGCTGGGCCACCCAGTCGCGCAGCGCGAACAGGTAGGTCTGCGCCTCGGCCGCCTGGACGGGCACGCCGAGGCGGCCCGGGGCGGTCGGGGCCATGACGCCGGCGCCCGGTTCGGGCCCAGGCGCCGGCACGGACGCGGGAACGGCCGTCATGCGCGTCCGTACACGGGGGTGGGGGGCTTCGGCGCCGGGCCGAGCGGACCGGCGAGCCAGCGGTCGTACATCGCCGTCCACTCGCCGCTCGACTCGAGGTCGGCGATGACGCGGTTGACGTACCGGGCCAGGAACACGTTGCCCTTGTTCATGCCCAGGCCGTACGGCTCAACCGTGATGGCCGGCGCCTTGGTGACGACGGTGTTCGGGTCCTGCGCGGCCAGGCCCGCGAGGACGGTGTCGTCGCCGGTGATGGCGTCGGCCTTGCCCTGCTGGAAGAGCACGAGGCAGGCGGTGTGCGTCGGAGCCGTGACGACGAGCGGCCCCTGGACCTGCTGCAGCTTGGTCAGCGACGTCGTGCCGGCGGGCGCGCAGACCCGCTTGCCGGCGAGGTCCTTCAGCGACAGGTTCGCGGCGCCGGGCAGGTTGCGACCGACGAGGACCTTCTGGCCCGACCGGTAGTACTCGGCCGAGAAGGCGATCTTCTGCCACCGGTCGCACGTCATCGACATGTTGCGGGCGACGGTGTCGAGGTCCCCGCTCTCGAGCAACGGCAGGCGGTCGGCCGCGGTGATGACGCGCAGCTGCACCTTGTTCGGGTCGCCGAAGATCGACTTGGCCACCGCGCGCGCGAGGTCGATGTCGAAGCCCTGGATCCGCCCCGTCGCCGGGTCGTTGGCCCCGAAGAGGTAGGTGTCGGCCGAGACGCCGACGCGCAGGTACCCGCGGTCGAGGATCTGCCGCATGCCGGGGTCGGTGACCTGCGACCGGCTCGGCAGGCTGGGCAGCGGGTCGTAGGACTGGGTCGGGTTGGCGCACGCCTGCGGAGCGGCGACGGGTGCCTTCGAGGTGGTGCTGGCCCGGGTCTTCGTCGGCACGGGCGTGGCCTCGTAGGTGACTGCTGAGCACGCGGCTAGCGTCCCGAGGGTCGCGACCGCCACCGTCGTGGTCAGGACCCGACGCAGTGCGGCGTTCATCGGTACTCCTCGATCCGCTGGCCGATGCCACGGACGACGAGCCACGAGGCGACGAGCGCGGCGAGCGCGAGCCCGACGGCATAGACGGGGGCCGATCCGCCGAGGCCGTGGAGCTCACTGATCGCGCTGGTGCTGGCCTTGTCCCGGAGCGTGGCCGCCGCGCTGTCGAAAGTGGCGAAGGCCGCGGCCGCGCCGTCGGCGCCGGTGCTCGTCGACAGCGCGACCGCCTGGTCCCACTGGCCGTTGGAGTCGAGCTGGCGCACCTTGAGGTGCACCGTCCGGTAGGCGGTCCACTGGGCCCCGAGCGTCCCGGAGCGGTCGACGCCCTGGAGCGCGGAGCGCACCGCGCTGTCGTCGCTCTTCCACTTGTCGTCGTAGGACTTGCCGGAGCCGCGCTTGATGAGGGTCAGGCTCTCGTTGGCCCGCGCGTCGTTGGCGGCGGTCGTGACCCCGGCGAGCCGGACGGCGGTCTGGTAGTCACCGTCGGCCACCTGACGCGTCGTGCTGGCGACGCCGCCGATCGTCGACGCCGCGACGAAGAGGCCGACGACGAGGATGACGATGGCGGCCGCGAGCGACGGGTTGAGGTAGCGGTGCGTGCGCTTGGCCAGCCACACCGCCACGAGGACGAGCACCACGAGCGACAGCAGCCCCGCCAGCAGCTGCAGGCTGGAGTTGCTGCGGTCGAACTCGGCCCGGGCGCGCTGCTCGTTGGCCGACACGACGGCCTCGACGACCGGGATGGCGTCGGAGCGCAGGCCGTCGCTGGCCTGGGTCAGGTACTGCGCGCCGACCGGCAGGTTGAGCCGGTTGTTGGCCCGGGCCTGCTCGACGAGCCCGACGTAGGTCTGCACCTGCTGCGAGAGCACCCCGAGCGCGGCGCCGTCGGCGGGCTGGGCGGCAGCCGCCTCGGACAGGCTCCTGGCGACGTCCCCCATGGCCTGCTCGTACCGAGAGCGCGACTGCGCCGACTCGACGCCGCCGACGAGGAACGCGTTGGTGGCCAGGGCGTCGGCGCGCAGGAGGTCGACGTGGATCGACTGGGCCCGGACCACCTGGGCGGTGTTGTTCGCGGCGCGCTCGACGGCCGACTGCGACGCGAGCAGCGCGTTGGCGCTGACCGCGCCGAGCAGCAGGGCGGCGACGACGCCGACGAGGCCGTACAGGCGCATCCGTCCCGGCGTGCCGTGCAGCAGCCTGGTGGCGACGCCACGGGCCCCCGGCAGGCTGCCGGCGATGGTCCGCGGCTGCGGCCCGCCGGCACCGGAGGGCCCACCCGAGCCGCCCGAGCCGCCCGAGCCGCCGGGCGCGCCCGCCGGGATGGCGACGGGGATGTTCGTCGTCGGTGCGCTCATACGGTGTCCTCGCTCGGATCCTGGCTCGGGTGGTGCTGCTCGTCCGAGACTGCCTCGCCGCCGGCTCCGGTTCCATCGGGGTTCGCCCTGAGCGGGTCCGGATCCGACGGGGCCTCGGTGTCGGGGGCGTCGGGGACGTCGGGGTCCTCGGGGTCCTCGGGGGCGTCCGGCTGGTCGGTGAAGTCGTCTCCAGTGAGTAGACGCAGGTCGTCGCGGGTCGGCTCCGTCGCGTCCCGCAGCCGCCACGCGTGCCGCGACACGGCGGCCTCGAAGAGGTTGCGCGAGAAGCGTCCGTTCCCGAAGGCGGAGGTGCGGGGCGTGGCCCGCAGGATCGCGCGGACCCGGTCGTGGGCCTCGGGGGTCAGCTCGTAGTCGCTGCCCTCGGCGATGGCGTCGAGGATGCGGACCAGCTCGTCGTCGGAGTAGTCGTCGAACTCGATCGTCGTCGTGAACCGGCTGGCCAGGCCCGGGTTCTGGGTGATGAAGGTGACCATCGGGTCGGGGTAGCCGGCGACGATGACGACGAGCCGCTCGCGCCGGTCCTCCATCTCCTTGACGAGGGTGTTGACGGCCTCCTGGGCGTACTGGTCGCCGGTGAGGGAGTAGGCCTCGTCGACGAACAGCACGCCGCCGTCCGCCTTCTGGCACACCTCGGCGGTCTTGAGGGCGGTCTGTCCGACGTACCCGGCGACGAGCTCGCTGCGGTCGACCTCGACGAGCTGGCCCTGCGGCAGCAGCTCGAGCGCGCGGTAGATCGCCCCGATGAGCCGGGCGACCGTGGTCTTGCCCGTGCCCGGGTTGCCGACGAAGACGAGGTGCCGGCTCATCTTCGGGGCCCTGAGCCCGGCTTCGGTTCGCAGCTTCTCGACGGTGAGCAGGGCGACCTGCCGGTGCACCTCGCGCTTGACCCGGTCGAGGCCGATCATCGCGTCGAGCTCGGCCAGCAGCTGCTCGACCGTCTTCTGTGGCTCGACGGTGGGCTCGGGCTGCGGCGCCGAGGCGCCCGTGGGGGCTTCGGCGTCGGACAGGGTCCCCGACGGACCGGCCTGGGCCCCAGGCGGATCCGCGGGTCGGGGGCCCGTCCCGGGCAGGTCCGGCGATGCGGTGCCGGACCCCGGCACCCCGACCGGCACCCGTGGCGTGGCCGCCGGCACCGGTGGCCCGGTCGCGGGAGTGCTCGCGGGCGCCGGTGGCAGCGCGGTGCCCCGGGCCGCGGCGAGGTAGACGCCGGCGGTGGCCGACGCGTTCGCGATGACCCAGATCGGCGCGGTGCCGAGCATGACGGCGGCCGAGGCCACCTCGGTCAGCGCCTCGGCGTACTCGTCGGCCAGGGAGTGGCCGGAGCCGACGAGCGAGGCGAGCAGGTCTGTGGGTGCGGCCCGCCACCGGCGTCCCCGCGACGCGGCGTCGAAGAACGCGGCGTTGACGGCGGCGAGCTCGGTCAGGCCCGGGTGGGCCACCTCGGCCCAGCCGGCCGCGGCGTCCGGGACGGACTCCGCGAGCGCCGCGGCGACCCGCAGCCCCTCGTCACGCGCCGCGGTCGGGTCGAGGCCGGCCTCGGCGGCGACGTCGGTCAGCTGCTCGAGGCTCTCGGCGAGCCGCGAGCCGCTCGCGGAGGAGTGGGGGACGGGTGGGGTGTCTGTCTCTTATACACATCTGACGCTGCCGACGACGGA
>NZ_JBNDHY010000123.1:0-13089 GCF_056755315.1 Monashia sp. HAY1-2A | reverse complement strand
CCGGTGTCGTCATGCTCCGTCCGGCCGCCCCTGGTACCGGTGTCATCGCCGGTGGCCCGGTGCGTGCGGTCCTGGAGTGCGCCGGCATCCACGACGTCCTGTCCAAGTCGCTGGGCTCGGACAACGCCATCAACATCGTGCACGCGACCGCCCAGGCCCTGCGCGACCTCGAGCGCCCCGAGTCGGTTGCCGCGCGCCGCGGCAAGTCGCTCGAGGAGGTGGCCCCGGCGGCCATGCTCAGGGCGCGTGCCGCGGGCCTGGCCGAGGCCAAGGCCGCGGCCGAGAAGGCTGGTGCGTGATGGCTCGTCTCAAGGTGACCCAGACCCGTTCCGAGATCGGTGGCAAGCAGAACCAGCGCGAGACGCTGCGCAGCCTCGGTCTGAAGCGCATTGGCGACGTCGTCGTCAAGGAGGACCGTCCCGAGATCCGCGGGATGGTCAAGACGGTGACGCACCTCGTGACCGTCGAGGAGGTTGACTGACCATGGCTGAGGCCAAGAAGACCGAGGGCTCGGCCCTCAAGGTCCACCACCTGCGTCCGGCCCCCGGTGCCAAGACCCCCAAGACCCGCGTCGGTCGTGGTGAGGGCTCCAAGGGCAAGACCGCCGGTCGCGGCACCAAGGGTACGAAGGCCCGTTACCAGGTCTCGGAGCGCTTCGAGGGTGGCTCGATGCCCCTGCACATGCGCCTTCCCAAGCTCCGTGGCTTCAAGAACCCGTTCCGCACCGAGTACCAGGTCGTGAACCTGGACCGCCTGCAGACCCTCTTCCCGGAGGGTGGCCAGGTCTCGGTCGCCGACCTCGTGGCCAAGGGCGCCGTCCGCGACGGCTTCCCGGTCAAGGTGCTCGGCACGGGTGAGATCTCCGTCAAGGTCGAGGTCGAGGCGCACAAGTTCTCGGCCTCCGCCAAGGAGAAGATCGAGGCCGCCGGCGGTTCGGTCACGTCCATCGCGGACTGACCACCGCTCGACGGATCCGATCCGGACCACCTCACACCTCATGTGAGCAGCGCCCCGGGCGTCCGCACCGCGGGTCGACGTGACGTCGGCCATGGCGGAGCGGTGCCCGGGGCGCTGCCTCTTTGCGTTAACCTTCCACGGATTGCATGACTCAGGCCGCGCCACCGCGCGGCACCCCAGGAGGACCCTGTGCTCGCCGCCTTCGTCCGCGCGTTCCGCACCCCGGACCTGCGCAAGAAGCTGCTCTTCACGCTCGGCATCATCGTGCTGTTCCGTCTCGGCTCCCACGTGCCGACGCCGGGCATCAGCTACGGCCTGGTGCAGCAGTGCCTCCAGGCCGGCAAGGCCGCCGGCGGCAGTGACCAGAGCGGGTTCCTCAACCTGGCCAACCTCTTCTCCGGTGGCGCGCTGCTGCAGCTGTCGGTGTTCGCGCTCGGGATCATGCCCTACATCACCGCGAGCATCATCATCCAGCTGCTCACGGTCGTCATCCCGCGCTTCGAGGCGCTCAAAGAGGAGGGCCAGTCGGGGCAGACCAAGCTGACGCAGTACACGCGCTACCTGACGATCGGCCTGGCGATCCTCCAGTCGGCCACGCTCGTCACCTTCGCCCGGAACCCCTCGAGCCTCTTCGGCGGCTCCTGCGACTCCATCATGGTCGACCAGTCGATGGTGACCATCGTCATCATGGTCCTGACGATGACGGCCGGCACCGGCCTCATCATGTGGTTCGGCGAGCTCATCACCGACAAGGGTGTCGGCAACGGCATGTCACTGCTGATCTTCACCTCGATCGCCGCCGGCTTCCCGGGCTCGCTGTGGGCCATCAAGGAGAACAAGGGCTGGGGCACGTTCCTGCTCATCGTCCTGCTCGGCATGTTCGTCATCGCGGCCGTCGTCTTCGTCGAGCAGTCGCAGCGACGCATCCCGGTGCAGTACGCCAAGCGCATGGTCGGGCGCCGCATGTACGGCGGCACGTCGACCTACATCCCGCTCAAGGTCAACATGGCCGGCGTCATCCCGGTCATCTTCGCCAGCTCGCTGCTGGCCCTGCCGGGCCTCGTCGCGCAGTTCAACACCCGCGCCGACGGCAACAACCCGGACTGGGTGCTGTGGGTGCAGAGCAACCTCGTGCGCGGTGACCACCCGATCTACATGGCGATCTACGTGGCGCTCATCCTCTTCTTCACGTTCTTCTACGTGTCGATCACCTTCAACCCGACCGAGGTCGCCGAGAACATGAAGAAGTACGGCGGCTTCATCCCGGGTATCCGTGCCGGGCGACCCACGGCCGAGTACCTCAACTACGTCCTGACCCGAATCACCGTGCCGGGTGCCATCTACCTCGCGCTCATCTCGCTCATCCCGCTCGTGGCACTCGTGCTCGTCGGGGCCAACCAGAACTTCCCGTTCGGTGGCACCTCGATCCTCATCGTCGTCGGTGTGGGCCTCGAGACGGTCAAGCAGATCGAGGCGCAGCTCCAGCAGCGTCACTACGAAGGGTTCCTCCGCTGATGCCAGCCCCCACGCGACTGATCATCCTCGGCCCGCCCGGCGCCGGGAAGGGCACCCAGGCCGCCCGCATCGCCGCGCGCCTGTCGATCCCGGCGATCTCGACCGGCGACATCTTCCGCTCGAACATCAAGAACGAGACCGAGCTCGGTCTCAAGGTCAAGGACATCCTCGCCTCGGGCGGCTACGTGCCCGACGAGGTGACCAACGAGATCGTCGAGGACCGGCTGTCCTGGGACGACGCGGTCGGCGGGTTCCTCCTCGACGGCTACCCGCGGACCGCGGGGCAGGTCGAGGCCCTCGACGCCATGCTCGCCAAGCACGACCACGCGCTCGACGCCGTCATCGAGCTCGTCGTCGACGAGGACGCCGTCGTGGAGCGACTCCTCAAGCGCGCCGAGATCGAGGGCCGCGCCGACGACAGCGAGGAGGTCATCCGCGAGCGCCAGGCGATCTACCGCAAGGAGACCGCGCCCCTCGCCGAGCACTACCAGCTCGCCGGCCTGCTCGTGCAGGTCGACGGCATGGGTGAGGTCGACGAGGTCACCGACCGCGTCATCGCCGCCCTGCCTCGGCACTGAGCAACCTCCACGCCACCGCACCACCACCGCCAACGCCCCGAAGGACGACGAGCAGACCCGTGTTCGGACGCCACCGACTGACCGGCCGCACCGACGAGCAGCTGCGCCTCATGCGTGAGGCGGGGCTGCTCGTCGGGCGCACCCTCGAGCTGCTCCGGGGCGAGGTGCGCGAGGGCGTCACGACGCTGCAGCTCGATGCCCTCGCCGAGGACTTCATCCGCAGCCACGGCGGGGTCCCGAACTTCCAGCTCGTCCCTGGCTACCGGCACACGCTGTGCACGAGCGTCAACGAGGAGGTCGTCCACGGCATCCCGGGCGACCGCGTCCTGTGCGCGGGCGACGTGCTGTCGGTCGACTGCGGCGCCGAGGTCAAGGGCTGGAACGGCGACGCCGCCTTCACGACCGTCGTCGGTGGCCCCGAGGCCGCGCGTCCGGAGGACCTGCACCTCATCGCCGCCACCGAGGCGAGCCTCTACGCCGGCATCGCCGCGATGCGCGTCGGGGGCCGCCTCTACGCGGTCGGTGACGCCGTCGAGGCCAGCATCGACGCGGCCGCCGAGCGCGACGGCCACGCGTACGGGGTCGTCGACGAGTACGTCGGCCACGGCATCGGTCCCCAGATGCACATGGACCCGCAGATCCCGAACTACGCCGTGCGGGAGAGCGGGCCCAAGCTCGTCGACGGGTTCACCGGCGCGATCGAGCCGATGGTGACCCTCGGCGCGAGCGACACCCGCGTGCTCGACGACGACTGGACGGTCGTCACCACCGACGGCTCGCGCGCGGCGCACTGGGAGCACTCGGTCGCGGTGCGCCAGGAGGGCCTGTGGGTCCTCACCGCGGTCGACGGCGGCAAGGAGCAGCTCGAGCGGCTCGGCGCCCCCTTCGCACCGCTCGACTGAGCCCGACTGAGCCCGACTAAGGACCGACTGGGCCCGGACTCAGCCAGACTCTGCCCCGCGTCGCCCCCCGGTCGGTCCCGCCACCGCGTACCGTGCGGAGGTGACCCTTCCGCGCAGCACCCCCAGCGCCCAGGACGTCGACGCGTCCGGCCTCCTCGCGTTCGTCGACGCCGTCGAGGCGGGTCGCCTCGGCCTCCACAGCCTCATGGTGGCCCGGCACGGCCACGTCGTGGCCGAGGGCTGGTGGCGGCCGTACTCCGCCGAGCGCCTGCACCTCGGCTACTCGCTGTCGAAGACCCTGACCGCCACGGCCGTCGCCTTCCTCGTCCAGGAGGGGCGCCTGTCCCTCGACGACCGCATCCTCGACCACTTCCCCGAGTACGACCCGGCCACGGTGCCGCAGGGGTGGCACGACGTCCGGGTCAGGCACTGTCTGTCGATGACGGTCGGGCACGAGGAGGACGCGTGGGCGCACGTCTTCGACCGCCTGAGCGGCACGGCGCCGGCGGCCCGCGACGACTGGGTGCCGCGCGTCTTCGCGACGGCCCCGACCCGCGAACCCGGGACGCACTTCGCCTACAACCAGGTGGCGACCTACCTGCTGTCGGTCATCGTCGGGCGCCTCACCGGCGTCGGCCTCGCCGAGGCCCTCCGGCTGCGGCTGCTGGTCCCGTTGGGCCTTCCCGACGTGCCCTGGCACCGTGACCCGCTCGGTCGAGAGCTCGGGTTCACCGGTGCGCACCTGACCACGGAGGGCATCGCCTCGGTCGCCCAGCTCTACCTCGACCAGGGGCGCTGGCAGGGCCGGCAGCTGCTCTCCGAGGCGTGGGTCCGGGAGGCGACGCGGGGTTTCGGTCCGGTGGACGAGGATCCCGCCACCGAGCCGGACTGGGCGTGCGGCTACGGCTACTCGTTCTGGATGCAGCGTCACGGCTTCCGCGGCGACGGCGCCTTCGGCCAGTTCCTCGTCGTCCTGCCCGAGCACGACACCGTCGTCGCGGTCACGTCCGAGCAGGCCCGGATGCAGTCGACGCTCGACGCGCTCTGGGAGCACGTCGTCCCGGCCCTCGGTCGCGTCGGCTCGCGCGCGGCCGACGAGGAGCTCACCCGTCGTCTCGCGGGCCTCGAGATCCCGGCGATGGCGGGGGAGGCGCTCGGCCCCGAGTACGCCGAGTTCCTCCGTTCGGACGCCTCGGACCTCGCGACCGACTACACCGCCGTGTCGGTGACGCGCTCCGAGGAGGGGCACGTGCTCGGCCTGCAGCGGCGCGACACCTGGCTCAGGGTCCCGGTCACCTCCGGCGGGTGGCACGAGTCCGAGCTGGTCGGCGCGGGGGCGGTGCTGCCCGTCGTCGCGAGCGGGGGCTGGGTCGAGGAGGACACCTTCCGGGCCGAGGTCATCGTCATCGAGACGCCGCACCGCTTCCGCGTCGAGGCACGGCTGCGCGGTGGCGACGCCGACCTCACGTGGCGGATGGTCCCGCTGACCGGCCACGACCCCCTCTGGCTCGCGACGCGCTGGTCCTGACCCCCCGCCGACGCCCTGACCCTGTCGACGGGAAGAGGGCGGTGCGCTGTCGGTGGGGTGGCGCAGAATCGGTACCAGGACGCATCGAGAGGGCGGGACATGGCCGGTGACGAGCAGGCAGCCGAGCGAACGGTGGCACGGGAGGCCGGCCGGTCCGTCGACGTCGGCGGTGCGTCCCGCCGGGCCGCGACGGCCGGGACGGGGCGCGTCCCGGGCGGCGTGCCCGAGGGGCACAACCCGTGGCCGGCCCTGTGGGCCATGGTCATCGGCTTCTTCATGATCCTCGTCGACTCGACGATCGTGTCCGTCGCGACGCCGGCGATCATGCGCGGGCTCGGCTCCGACGTCAACGGCGTCATCTGGGTCACCAGCGCCTACCTGCTGGCCTACGCCACGCCGCTGCTCATCACCGGCCGCCTCGGCGACCGCTACGGCCCGAAGAACCTCTACCTCGTGGGGCTGACGGTCTTCACGGTCGCCTCGCTGTGGTGCGGCCTGACGACGACGATCACGGGGCTCGTGGTGGCCCGCGTCGTCCAGGGCCTCGGCGCCTCGATGCTGACGCCGCAGACCATGGCCGTCATCACGCGCACCTTCCCGGCGGCCTCTCGCGGCCAGGCGATGGCGCTCTGGGGTGCCACGGCCGGCGTCGCGATCCTCGTCGGCCCCATCGTCGGCGGCCTGCTCGTCGACGGGCCGGGCTGGGAGTGGATCTTCTTCATCAACGTGCCCGTCGGCATCGTCGGGCTGGTCCTGTCGGCCCGGCTCGTCCCGCACCTCGAGATCCACAGCCACAGCTTCGACTGGCTCGGCGTGGCCCTGTCGGCCGTCGGCATGTTCCTGCTCGTCTTCGGGGTGCAGGAGGGGGAGAGCTACGACTGGGGCACCATCAGCGGCTGGGTCTCGGTACCCCTGCTCATCGCCGTGGGCATCGTCGTGCTCGCGCTCTTCGTGCTGTGGCAGGCGCGCAACCGCCGCGAGCCGCTCCTGCCGCTGGTGCTGTTCCGCGACCGCAACTTCTCGCTGGCCAACGTCGCCATCACGACCATCGGGTTCTCGATCACCGCGATGGGTTTCCCGTTCATGCTGTACGCCCAGGTCGTGCGGGGCCTGACTCCCACGCAGTCGGCCCTGCTCCTCGTGCCGATGGCCGTCATCTCGGGTGGGCTCGCGCCCGTCGCGGGCCGGATGGCCGACCGCCTGCACCCGCGGGGTATCACGGCGGTCGGCATCGCGCTGACCTCGGCCTCGCTGCTGTGGGTGGCCCTCGTCATGCGGCCCGAGACGCAGACGTGGCAGCTGCTCCTGCCGATGGCGCTCATGGGGCTGGGCAACGCGTTCATGTGGGGCCCGCTCGGCGCGACGGCCACCCGCAACCTGCCCCTGCGCTCGGCCGGCGCGGGCTCGGGTGTCTACAACACGACCCGCCAGGTCGGCGCGGTGCTCGGCAGCGCCGCCATCGCCGCCCTCATCGAGGCACGGCTCGCCGCCGACCTGCCGGCCGCGGCGGGAGCCGCGACCGGCGCCGGCGGAATGCAGCAGACGTTCGGGCGCTCGCTGCCACTGCAGGTGCGCACCGGGTTCTCGGACGCCATGAGCGAGGCCATGCTCCTGCCCGGGCTCGCCCTCGTCATCGGTGTCGTCGCCGTCCTGTTCTTCTCGCGGCCGCAGAGCCACCACGCCTGAGCCCGGCGCGTCGTCCGAGCCGTCGGGGTCCGGGCGGCCGAACCGGACGGACGTCAGCGGCCCAGGCGCCCGGCCCGTCCGCCGACGTGCACGACGAGACGCTCGGCGACGACCCGGGCGTTGGCCTGCAGAACCTCCAGGGGCACCCGCGGCAGGTTCTCCTCCCAGTCGACGAGCGGCGAGCCACGGAGCTGGAGCATCCGCGCGGGACGGCCGAGGAAGAACAGGTGCAGGTGCGCGCCGCCGTCGCCGTACCTGGCCAGCTGACCGCGGCCGACGCTCGGCACGTGCTCGACGGCGTCGGAGACGGCCACGACGAGCTGGCCCATCTCCGCCGCGAGGTCGCCGGGCAGCGACGGCAGGTCGTGGTGCTCGACCGGGGCGAGGACGAGCATGACCGGCAGGCCGGTGTCGGTCGACAGGGTGAGGCGCCACCGAGGGTTGCTCCACACCAGCCGTTCGTCGGCGTCCGGGGTCTGCGCGTCCGCGTCGGCGCCGGCGCACCAGCAGTCCGCGGCCCGCTCGCCGCGTCGCGGCGGTTCCTCGTCCGCGGGCGGCTGGACCGGCTTGAGCCGCAGGCTGTCGAGCTCGTAGGGATAGATGTCCCAGCCGGGCATCTCCTCGACGGCCACGGGCAGCCGTCCGTCGGGTCCGGCCGCCGCGGCGATCCGCGCGTGGTAGTCCTCGACGCTCTCGGCGGCATCCGGCGGCGCGGTGACCACGTCCGTGCGGTCGGGCGGGGCTGTCGCGTCGCTGCGCTCGCTCATCACGCCAGTATGCCGTCGCGCCGACGCGGCACGCCGGCGACGGCGGACCTGCCCAGCCGGACGGGGGTTCGGGTCAGGACGGCTGGGGCACGGTGCACCCGATCCGCGAGTGGACGCCGACGTAGTTGAGCGGGCCGGCGACGATCGTCACCGCCGCGTTGGCCACGCGGCTGCAGCTCGTCGTGGCGGAGCCGAAGTAGCCCCGCTGGAAGGCGGCGATGATGCCGACGAGCAGCCAGACGAGGACGACGAGGGTCAGGATGCGGCTCCCGGAGCCGGTGCGAAGTGCCATGGCGGCGACCTTTCGTGGAGGGACTCGCCGAGCTGAGGCGATCGGGCGGGCGGTGCCGGGCCCCGGGCGGCGGCCGGACCACACCTGGGTCGTACCCGTACCCGAGATGTCAGCATCGAGGGCCGGACCCGTCCTGCCGGAACGCGCCCGCGGCAGGCGTCGAGGCGGCACCATGGGGTTCCGTGGACCCCGCACGGCCGTTGACCGACTACCTCGCCGGCCTGCCCCTGCCGGAGCAGGAGGCGCTGCGCCACGTCGTCGACGTCGCGCGACGCATCGCCCCCGATGCCGAGGAGGGCACGAGCTACGGCATGCCCGCCCTGCGCCTGGCCGGTCGGCCCCTCGTCGGGTTCACCGTCGCCAAGGGGCACCTGTCCCTGTTCCCGTTCAGCCCAGCGGTCGTGGAGGCCGTCCGCGGCGACCTCGACGGGTTCTCGCTGTCCAAGGGCACGGTCCGCTTCGCCGTGGACCAGCCCCTTCCGGACCCGGTCGTCGAGCGCATCGTGGCCCTGCGGCGGGCCGAGATCGAGGGCTGACCGAGCCCGGCCACCCACCCACCGGGCCCGAGAGGAGGCCGGCGGCGGCCGGCGGCGAGGGCGTGCGGCCGGGCGCCCGTGACGATTTCAGGGAATGGCCCCCGGTGGCGTAGTCTTGTGCGTTGGGTGTCGTGTGCCTCGACATCCAGTACTGGCCTGCGCCCCGTGCGTGGGCACCTGGGCACATCCGAGGTCGGGTCACACCGCGGTCCGACCACCGACAGATTGATGGAGGACATGGCCAAGAAGGACGGTGTCATCGAGATCGAGGGCACGATCGTCGAGGCTCTCCCGAACGCGATGTTCCGGGTCGAGCTCACCAACGGTCACAAGGTGCTCGCTCACATCTCGGGCAAGATGCGTCAGCACTACATCCGGATCCTCCCCGAGGACCGGGTCGTCGTCGAGCTCTCGCCCTATGACCTGACCCGCGGTCGGATCGTCTTCCGCTACCGCTGAGCGCGAGGGCCGGCGCGGCACCCCCGGGTGCCCGATGCTCCGGCACGAGCGTGAGGCACCATCCCGATTCCCCACCAGCGCCTGCTGCGCCACGGGCCCACTGCGGCCCGTGGAGGAGCAGGAGCACGATCTGAAGACAGCAGGCAGATGAAGGTTCAGCCGAGCGTCAAGAAGATCTGTGACAAGTGCAAGGTGATCCGCCGCAACGGGCGGGTCATGGTGATCTGCGAGAACCTGCGCCACAAGCAGCGCCAGGGCTGAGCAGAGCCACCACCCTCGCCGTCGACAGACCTTTCGACAGCACGCGACACACGTGAACGACAGCAGCACCCGGCCCCTGATGACCGACCGTCGAGTCGGCGCAGGACGTCACCCCCGGCACGGAGGCCGGGGACCGGCGGTCGCCCTTCTGCGAGGCGACCGAGCACCGGACCGGTGACTGCTCCCAGACCTCCGCGAACACAGAAACCAGGAGAACCCCCAACATGGCTCGTCTTGTTGGAGTCGACCTTCCGCGCGAGAAGCGCGTCGAGGTCGCGTTGACCTACATCTTCGGTGTGGGTCGCACCCGTTCCAAGGAGGCGCTGGTTGCCACCGGCGTCGACCCCAACACCCGCGTCAAGGACCTCGGTGAGGCCGAGCTCGTGGCGCTTCGTGACTTCCTCGAGGGCAACTACCGCCTCGAGGGTGACCTTCGCCGTGAGGTCCAGGCCGACATCCGTCGCAAGGTCGAGATCGGCTCCTACGAGGGTCTTCGTCACCGTCGCGGCCTGCCGGTGCGCGGTCAGCGCACCAAGACCAACGCGCGCACCCGCAAGGGCCCGAAGCGCACCGTGGCCGGCAAGAAGAAGGCCAAGTGACGCTGACCGCCTCGCCGGTCGCGTCCTCATCGACTCAGTTCTGACGTAGGAGAAACATGCCTCCCAAGGCTCGTGTGACGAAGGTTCGTCGCAAGGAGAAGAAGAACGTCGCCCACGGGCACGCTCACATCAAGAGCACGTTCAACAACACGATCATCTCGATCACGGACCCCACCGGTGCCGTGATCTCGTGGGCCTCTGCCGGCCAGGTCGGCTTCAAGGGCTCGCGCAAGTCCACCCCGTTCGCTGCCCAGATGGCGGCCGAGGCTGCGGCCCGGCGCGCGATGGAGCACGGCATGCGCAAGGTCGACGTCTTCGTCAAGGGCCCGGGCTCGGGCCGCGAGACGGCGATCCGTTCACTGACCGCCACCGGCCTCGAGGTCGGCGCGATCAGCGACGTCACGCCCACGCCGCACAACGGTGTCCGTCCGCCCAAGCGCCGTCGCGTCTGATCAGGCCTGAGCGAAGGAAGTAGGTAGAACCATGGCTCGTTACACCGGCCCGATCACCAAGAAGTCGCGTCGTCTCAAGATGGACCTCGTCGGCGGCGACAAGAACTTCGAGCTCCGTCCGTTCCCGCCCGGCCAGCACGGCCGTCGCCGGATCCAGGAGAAGGAGTACCTGACCCAGCTGCAGGAGAAGCAGCGTGCTCGCTTCACCTACGGCGTCATGGAGAAGCAGTTCGTCCGGTACTACAAGGAGGCGGCCCGCCGCCCCGGCAAGACCGGTGAGAACCTCCTGCAGATCCTCGAGTCCCGTCTCGACAACGTCGTGTACCGCGCGGGCCTGGCCCGGACACGTCGTCACGCGCGTCAGCTCGTGACGCACGGCCACTTCGAGGTCAACGGCGTGCGCGTCGACGTGCCCTCGTACCGCGTCGAGCAGTACGACATCATCACGGTCCGCAAGCAGTCGGTGGAGACCTTCCCGTTCGAGCTGGCTCGCCAGACGTTCGGCGAGCGTCCGGTCCCGGCCTGGCTCCAGGTCGTCCCGGGCTCCCTGCAGGTGCTCGTCCACCAGCTGCCGGTCCGCGAGCAGATCGACTCGCAGCTGACCGAGCAGCTCATCGTCGAGCTCTACTCGAAGAACTGACGCACACCGGTGCGTGCCGCGGGTCTCCCACGGCACGCACCGGACGCGTCCGCGGGGTCGGGTCGCAGACCGAGACGACCGGACCCGCCCGGCTCACGACCGGGCAGTTTCACGAGGCGTCATATGGCGGGCGCCCGTGGGAAGGAACTGAACAGTGCTCATCGCACAGCGTCCCGTGCTCGGCGAGGAAGTCGTCGCGGACAACCGCAGCCGCTTCACCATCGAGCCGCTCGAGCCGGGCTTCGGCTACACGCTCGGCAACTCCCTGCGTCGCACCCTGCTCTCGAGCATCCCCGGTGCGTCGGTGACCTCCATCCGCATCGACGGCGTGCTCCACGAGTTCACGACGGTGCCGGGGGTCAAGGAGGACGTCACCGAGATGATCCTCAACATCAAGGGCCTCGTCGTCTCCTCCGAGCACGACGAGCCGGTCGTCATGTACCTGCGCAAGCAGGGCCCGGGCGTCGTCACCGCCGCCGACATCACGCCGCCGGCGGGGGTCGAGGTGCACAACCCCGACCTGCAGATCGCGACGCTCAACGACAAGGGCAAGCTCGAGATGGAGCTGACGGTCGAGCGCGGCCGTGGCTACGTCTCGGCCCAGCAGAACAAGTCCGGTGACCAGGAGATCGGTCGCATCCCGGTCGACTCCATCTACTCGCCGGTCCTCGCCGTGACGTACAAGGTCGAGGCGACCCGTGTCGAGCAGCGGACCGACTTCGACAAGCTCATCGTCGACGTCGAGACGAAGAACTCGATGACGCCGCGCGACGCGATGGCCTCGGCCGGCAAGACGCTCGTCGAGCTGTTCGGCCTGGCCCGTGAGCTCAACGTCGAGGCCGAGGGCATCGACATGGGCCCGTCGCCGACGGACGCCGCCCTGGCCGCCGACCTGGCGCTGCCCATCGAGGACCTCGACCTCACGGTCCGTTCCTACAACTGCCTCAAGCGCGAGGGCATCCACACCGTGGGTGAGCTCGTGGGCCGCAGCGAGGCCGACCTGCTCGACATCCGCAACTTCGGTGCGAAGTCGATCGACGAAGTCAAGGCCAAGCTCGCCGGCATGGGCCTCGCGCTCAAGGACAGCCCGCCCGGGTTCGACCCGTCGGCCCTCGTCGAGGGCTACGGCGACGACTACGGCGACGACGACGACCAGTCGTTCGTCGAGGACGAGCGTCTCTGATCCACCCCCGCCTCTGACCACTCTGACCGGGTCATCGAGCGCGCGAGCGCAGCCCGTTGCAGTCCTTCTAGGAGATACGAAATGCCCACGCCCACCAAGGGTCCCCGCGTCGGTGGCGGCCCCGCCCACGAGCGGCTGATCCTGGCCAACCTCGCGACGTCGCTCTTCGAGCACGACCGGATCACGACGACCGAGGCCAAGGCCAAGCGCCTGCGCCCGCTCGCCGAGCGTCTCATCACGTTCGCCAAGCGCGGCGACCTGCACGCCCGCCGTCGGGTCCTCACCGTCGTGCGCGACAAGGGTGTCGTCCACCGCCTCTTCGCCGAGATCGCCCCCGACATGGCTCAGCGTGAGGGTGGCTACACCCGCATCACGAAGATCGCCGCGCGCAAGGGCGACAACGCCCCCATGGTCGTCATCGAGCTCGTCCGCGAGCCGCTGTCGGCCAAGAAGGCGACGGTCAAGGAGGCCGAGGCGGCCACGAGGCGCGCCGCCAAGCAGCAGGAGTCGAAGGAGGCTGCTGCGGCGACCATGGAGTCGGAGGACACCGACGTGACCGAGGCGAGCGAGGTGGCCGAGGTGACCGAGGCCCCGGCCGCCGAGAGCGCCGAGGCGACCGAGAGCAGCGAGAGCACCGACGAGGCGGCCGCCGACGACGCCGAGGCCAAGCAGGCCTGAGCCCGGGCGCAGCCGGTAGCTAGAACCAGGTGGGCCCCCTCCGTCATGACGGAGGG
>NZ_JBNDHY010000122.1:0-13130 GCF_056755315.1 Monashia sp. HAY1-2A | reverse complement strand
TCCGTCGTCGGCAGCGTCAGATGTGTATAAGAGACAGGCGCATCAGCGCTCACCGCTTCTCTATGGGTCGATGGTCTGCGACCCGCAGGACGGGAATCAGTTGAAAGGCCTAGAAGGCCGTGTACCCGCCGTCGACGGGGAGCACGGCCCCGGTGATGTAGGACGACTCCGACGACGCGAGGAACAGGATGGCGTCGGCCACCTCCTCAGGGGTGGCGAGGCGCTGGAGCGGCATCTGGGACGCACGCTCGCGGCGGTACGCCTCGGGGTCGGGCCGGCGCTGGATCGCCGCCTCGATGACCGGCGTGGACGTCAGGCCGGGCGCGACGACGTTGACCCGGATGTTGCGCGGGGCCCACTCGATCGCCGCGCCCTTGGCGAGCATGATCAGGCCGCCCTTGGCGGCGGAGTACAGCACCTGGTCCGGCATGCCGACCACCCCGAGCCGCGAGCTGACACACACGATCGAGCCCCCGGCGGCGGGCATCAGCGGCGCGAAGTGCTTCATGACGAGGAACGCGCTGAGCAGGTTGCTGTGGAGCACGTTCTTTGCGTCGGCGTACGCCATCTCCATCAGCGGGCTGCTGGCCTGCAGGCCGTGGTTGAGGACCACCACGTCGACCGAACCGAAGGACTCCCCGGCCCGCGCCGCGAGACCGGCGACGAACGCCTCGTCGTTGAGGTCCCCCGGGACGTACACGTCATCGGGGCCGGCACTGGCCAGCTGCTCGCGGCGGCCCGTCAGCAGCAGCCGCGCGCCCTCGCGACGGAAGCGGGAGCTCACCGCCTCGCCGATCCCGCTGCTGGCGCCGGTGACCAGCGCGGTCACTTTGTCGAGTCTCATCTCGGGCTTCTCTCCTGGAGGTTCTGTGGTTGGGAGGGGTTGGGTTCTCACGGTTTGGGGGTGAGTTCTTCGGGGTTGGACAGGCTGCGTGGACCTCAGCTGAGAAGCCCTCGGGCGGCCACCGGCCACCGCTCCAGCATCGTCCCGTCGGTGTCGGTCACGAGAAGCTCCTCGAAGCTGGCCACGACCGGGCAGACGTGGTTGGGCACCACGGGCACCACCTGGCCGACGCTCGGACGCGGCTCACCACCGGGCACCGCGACGAACCCGTGGTACTGGTTGCACGTTCTCTCCTTGAGACAGCGGGAACGGCTGGGCTGGAATCCACGCACCCCGTCCTTCAGCCACGCAACGAGGTGGGCGCGCTTCTGTCTGCCGGTCCCACGCCGCCGTACAGACCATCTGGACCTCGACCGGGCTGTTCAGGGACAGGCCGGCTACCCGACGGCGGTGCGGGAATCATCCTTCCCAGATCTCCTTGTCAACTGCGACGTCTGACCGGTCGACGCTACGGCCGCCCCGAGGACGAGTCCAGACCCTGGCAGCAGATCGAGGTATTCGTACGATCGACGGTCGTCGTATGGAGGCGTTTGGATGCTCCGAGCCCTTCGATGGCGCTGATCGTCCACCGCGGTATAGCCTTGCTTCTGCCGTTCGGGCGCTGCTTCGGCCCGAGACTCGCGCACGACTCGGTATGAGGTGGACCATGGCACAGCGTCAGAACACCGGATCAGCGCATCAGCCGATCGACGGCATCGACCTCGCCTTGCTGCGTGCGCTCAAGGAAGACGCGCGTGCACCGATCGGTGAGCTGAGCACGGCCGCCGGCGTCTCTCGAGCCACCGCTTACGCTCGTCTGGCTCGACTGCGGGAGGAGGGCGTCATCAACTCCTTTACCGTGACGGTGAACCCGAAGAGCGTTGGCCTCACTGTCACCGCTGTGATCCTGCTCCGATCGACGACGGACGTCTGGAAGCCGTGGTCGGAACTCGCACCGCTGCTCGAGGAGATGCCCGAGGTCGAGTTCGCTGCAGACGTCGCCGGGGAGTTCGACATCCTGCTGCTCGTGAGGCTGCGCGACGCCGAACACCTGCAGCGCTTCATCACCGAAGAGCTGCGGCCGCGCATCCCCGGCATCGCCGGCACGCGCACGCTCTTGGTGCTGAACCAGGTTCCCGAGCGCTCGCTCGTGCTGCCGCCCAAGTGAGGGCCCGCCCGGTTGTGCCTGGGCTGCCACGCTCGAGGCAGGCTGATGTGCTTGGTGAGTCTGACGATGTTTGCACTCCTGGCCCTGGGAACGTGGCCTCGGTTTCGACCCGCTCGCCGACCGCTTGACAGCGAGAAGTGATCGGGCGCCGGGTTCGGAGCGCTCCAGCCGGCCGCATGAGCGGCCAGCCCCCAGGAGGTGCACCACTTCCTGCCGCGCCAGGTCCCGGGTCCTCTCCACATCGACGTCCCACGAGATGACCCCCCGCGCGGATGCCCTGTCGGACAGTCCTGCGATGGCAACGGTCACAACGTGACCGATCGCCGGAGCACATCGCGCGGTGATATCAGATCGTCTGAACCCCCGTCTGACCTGTGGACCCGGCAAGAGCACGCTCCTAGCCTGACGTCACTGGGGAAGGGTGCTCTCAGTCGGCGTGATCGTGCCCAAGGAGTGCCGCGACACAACCATTTGCGCCGGGTCCTCCGGCATAGCAGAAGGAACCCGAGACATGAGACGACTTCGCTGGGCATGTGGCCTTGCACTTGTCGGATTGACCGCCACGGCATGTGGCATGGGTGGCACGCCAGACAGCCAGGGCGCGAATGCCGGCGGCGACCGTATCGTCTACGACGAGCAGATCCCGCCGAAGGCGAACTGGGCGACCGAAACCGACGACGCCCACGCGCTCGTCCGCGCGGGGTGTCTGGAGACGCTGGTCAAGTACGGGTACGACGGCACCAGCCTCGAACCGATGCTGGCCACCAAGTGGACCCAGGTCGACCCGACGGACTGGCAGTTCACCTTGCGGGACGGAGTGAAGTTCCAGAACGGCAGCCCGTTGGACGCCCAGGCGGTCGTGGGCGCGATCGAGCACGTGCTCAAGGCCAAGGTCCCGGCCCGGGCGCTCAACCCGAAGACCATCTCGGCCGTGACGGCGGTGGACGCATCGACGGTGAAGGTCACGACCCCTGCGCCGGACCCGATGGTTCCGCTGCGGTTCGCCAGCCCGAACTCGGGCATCCTGGCACCGCAGGCCTACACCGGGTCCCAGATCGACATCAAGGGCACCTGCACCGGTCCGTTCACCGTGACCAACGAGGTGCCGGCACAGTCGCTGTCGCTGGAGGCCAACCAGAACTACTGGGGCGGCAAGCCGAAGCTCGCCTCGGCCGAGGTCCGCTTCATCTCCGAGGGCGCCACGCGTGCCACGCAGCTGCAGACCGGTGAGGCCCAGATCGTGCGCGGCATCCCGGCGGTGAGCCTGGCCACCGTGAAGGGCGATGACCAGGTGCGCACCACCACCACGGCGCTGCCGCGCACCACCGTCATGCTGCTGAACAACGCCAAGGCACCGTTCAACAACCCGCTGGTGCGCCAGGCGATCCAGAAGGCCGTCGACACCAAGGCGATCATCGACGGCGTCTACGAGGGCACCGGCCAGCCCGCGGTCGGGCCGTTTTCGCCCGACACGCACTGGGCACCGGCGAACGCGCAACCGATCGGGACCAACCTGGACCAGGCGCGCTCGCTGCTGCAGCAGGCCGGCGTCGACCCCACGTCGCTGTCCTTCGAGCTGCAGGCCTACATCGACCGGCCGGAGCTGCCCGACGACGCCGCCGTCATCCAGGCACAGCTGGCCAAGCTCGGGATCAAGGTCAAGGTCAAGACCGGCGAGTCCGCCGCCATGGAGCCGGGCTGGCTCGATGGCAGCTTCCAGGCCACGCTGTTCTCCCGCGGTTACCTGGTCGACGTCGCCGACCCGGGCGGGTACCTGGTCTCGGACTGGACCTGCGACGGCAGCTACAACCTGGCCCACTACTGCGACAAGCAGACCGACCAGATGATCAAGGACGCGGTCGCGACCGCGAACCCGGACGCCCGCAACCAGAAGTACGCCGCGATCGCCGCCCGGCTGCAGGCCCAGGCCGCCAGCGTCTTCCTCCTGCACGAGCAAGCCACCTGGGGCCTGCGGGCCAACGTCAAGGGCTTCAAGCCCCACCCGCTCGACTACTACGTCCTGACAGCCGACCTCAGCCTCGGCTGAGGTCGGCATGCCGGGGTGAGGGCAGACAGACCGATGTTCACGGTCTGCCCTCACCCCGGGGACCTGGCCGAAGACCGTCAGGACCCGTTGCCGAGCCGGTTGATGCACACGACCTTCGGCTGGGTCATCTCCTCGAAGGCGAAGCGGACGCCTTCGCGGCCCATGCTGCCGTACTTGAACCCACCGAACGGCATCGCGTCAAACCGGTAGTCGGACGAGTCGTTGATCATGACGCCACCGGCTTCCAGCAGTCGTGCCGCCGCCAACGCGCGGTCCAGGCTGGAGGTGAAGATGCCCGCGTGGAGGCTGTAGTCGATCGAATTGGCCTGTGCGATCGCGTCCTCGAAGGACTCGAACGGCTGCAGCACCACCACGGGCGCGAACGCTTCGTCCTGCCAGATCGAGCTGTCGGCCGCCACGCCTTCCAGCACGGCCGGCGTGTACAACGAGCCGTCGACGTCGTTGCCGCACAAGAGTGTTGCCCCCTGGTCCAGCGCCGCCGCGACCTTCGCCCGGGTGGCGAGTGCGGCCTCCGGCGTGATCATCGGGCCGACGTCGGTGAGGTCGTCCAACGGGTTGCCGATGCGCAGTAGCGTGGTGCGGGCGACGAAGGCGTCGCGGAACCGCTCGTAGAGGTCGCGGGCGATGAGGATCCGCTGGGTCCCGATGCAGTTCTGGCCCGCGGCCCAGAACGCGCCGGAGACACACGACGCGACGGCCTCGTCGAGATCGGCGTCCGCCATGACGATGACCGGGGCGTTACCCCCGAGGTCCATGGCCAGCTTCTTCAGCCCGGCACTGCGAGAGATCGCCTCGCCGGTCCTGAACCCCCCGGTGAAGGACACCATGCGCACGTCCGGGGCCGAGACGACGGCGGCGGCGACCTCCGCGTCGCCGTTGACCACGGTGACGACGTCCTCGGGCAGGCCGGCCTCGACCAGGGTGTCGACCAACCGCACGGCGGACAGCGGCGTCAGGGCGGACGGCTTGAGGATGACGGCGTTGCCGCCGGCAATCGCCGGTCCCAGCTTGTGGGCCACGAGGTTCAAGGGGTCGTTGAACGGGGTGACCGCCGCGATGATGCCGAGCGGCTCACGGGTGAACCAGCCCTGCCGTCGCTCCGAGCCCTCGTACGCGTCGAAGGGGACCACCTCGCCGGCGTTGCGGCGGGCCTCGGCTGCGGACAGGGACAGGGTGTTGACCGCGCGCGCGACCTCCTTCCGGGCCTGGGTGATGGTCTTGCCGGCCTCGCCGACGATCAGCCGGGCGAACGACTCCGCCCGATCCTCGACCAGGCGGGAGGTGCGTTCAAGGATGGAGGCCCGTGCGGCGCGGGACAGCGAAGCCGCGGCGAGGCGGCCGCTCCTTGCCTGCTGCAGGATGCCGTCGATGGCGCCGGCATGGACGGTTGGCACGGCGGCGATGACCTCGCCGGTGTAGGGGTTGCGCACGGGCACCGTGTCGGTCCCCATGTCTGTGCAGAGGTCAGCGAGGGGCGGCGCGATGGTGTCAGGCATGGAAGGTCTCCTCGAGAGCAGGACGCGTGGGTGCCGTGTCATGGGCGTGGCGCTGGTGGATGGCGATGATGTCCGACAGCAGGGCGTAGGCCGTCTCGATCCGGCCCGCGCCCGGCCCGGACACCGTGACCGTGCCGAGCAGGTCGGTGGTGAAGGCGACGGCGTTCGACGCGCCGCAGACCCCGGCGAGCGGGTGGTGGCTCGGTAGCGCGAGGGGGGCGACACGGGCCTCGACGCTGCCGTCGTCCCGGCGGGTGGCGGAACCGACCAGCTTCCAGTGCAGCCCCTTCGACGCGGCGTCCCGCACCTCGTGCGCCGTGATCGCCGAGATCCCCTCGCACGGCACGTCCTCGCGGCGCAGCCGGGCGCCCAGCACCTCGTTGGCCAGGATCATGACCTTGAGCTGGACGTCGTGACCCTCGATGTCTGCGGTGGGGTCGGCTTCGGCGTAGCCCAGCGCTTGGGCCTCCGCGATGGCGTCCGGCAGATCGACGTTGTCCTCGAGCCGGCCGAGGATGTAGTTCGACGTGCCGTTCATGATGCCCTGGACCCCGGTGATCTCCAGTCCGCGGAGCAGGCGCTGGGCGGTGCGCAGCACCGGGGTGCCGCTGAGCACGGAGCCCTCGAACTCGAAGCCGAGACCGTGTTCTGCTGCCAGCGCCTTGAGTGCCGAACCGGCGAGGGCGACCGGCCCCTTGTTGGTGGTGCACACGTGCTTGCCCGACTCGAGGGCCCAGCGCACATACGAGACGGCGGGCTCACCGTCCGTGGGGTTCGTGTAGGTCGCCTCGACGACGATGTCCGCCGCGACCTGCCGGATCACCCACTCGTTGCGCGGATCCGCACTCCCGCCCTCGAAAGCCGCGAAGCTCAAGGCACGAGGCTCGGCGGACAGCACCGGCACGAGGTCGATACCGGCCAGGTCGACGAGGGAGCCGGCTCGCAGGTCCGTGATGGCCACGACGCGCAGCGAGAACCCGAGCCGGGCCGCCAGGTCGTCGCCGCGCTCGACGATGAGCTCGGCGAGCGCGCGGTTGACGCCGCCGAACCCGATGAGACAGAGGTCGTATCGGTCCATGTGTTCACTCCTTGGCACCGGGGCGCACCGTTCACGGTGGCTCTCCGCTGAGATCCTCGACGCCCGACGCGTCAGTGGCCCCATGTCGCAACGGCCAAAGGGCATGCCGGATGGCACGTCGGGGGCACGATCCGTCAGTCCCCCAGCCGCCCGGCGCGGTCACCATGACCTGGCGGTCGCACGTGAGGAGCAGCAACGGCGCGAGCGTTCCCGGGAGGGCGAAGGAGAGCACGATCTGGCTCCAGACGAGCGCATCGGTCGGTTCGACACCCGCGCCGAGGATGAGAGCCGGGATGACCCCGAGCAGGCGGCGATGCAGGGGCGTGATCGGTCGGCGGCCGAAGCCCTGCATGACGACGTCGCCTGTCTGGACGCCGACCAGGGTTGATGCAGACCCGCGGCCGGAAGGGCGAGGATCGTCGCAGCCATCTGGCCGGCGTTGGTCCCCAGGGCCGCGTATGCCGCCTCCATGCTCGAGCCGGCCTCGGAGGGCAGCGCGGCCGAGAAGACGACGAGGCCGATGTCGGCCGCGCCGGCGATGGTCATGGCGACGACGACGGAGTTCACTGTCTGACGGCCCGCCGCCCCAGCGTGGCATCGTCCCGCGCTTGCGAGGCTGCCGAGTGGACGTGCAGGGCAGGCGGCATGAGGGCGTCAGGCGTTGCGGGCCTCGGTGTCCACCACGGTGGCCGAGGCCGCCAACGACCCCAGGAGGGCCAGTGCCTGCGCGGTCCGTGAACCGGGTTCGGCGGCGTAGATGGTGAGGGTGAGTCCTGGGTCGGAGAGCATGTCGACGCTCTCGTAGGCGAGCTCGAGCTCCCCAACGGCCGTGTGGTGGAACGTCTTGGTCCCGGCACCGTGGAGGCGCACGTCGTGGCTGGACCAGCGACGCCGGAACTCCTCGCTCCGGGTGGCGAGCTCTCCCACGAGGTCGTGCATGAGTCGGTCGTGGGGGTCCCGGCCGGCTTCGGTGCGCAGGATGGCAACCGCGGTGTCGGCGGCGGTGTCCCAGTCGGGGTAGAAGCGGTGGGAGTCCTCGTCGAGGAACGTGTACGACGCGAAGTTCGGGACGGGTCCCCGCGAGCGTTCGTACAGGGAGGCGTGCAGGGCGCGTCCGAGCGGGTTGGTGGCCAGCAGGTCCATGCGTCCGTTGCGGACCAGCGCCGGACCGCCGGTGATGCAGTCCAGCACCCATGTGAGGCTGGGCCGAGGAGTCCACGTCCGGCTGCGACGTCGGGGCCGAAGGATCTCGCTGGTCCCGTCCGCGGCCTGGGCGAGGTTGAACAGGTGGCTGCGTTCGGCGTCGTCCAGGCGCAGGGCGCGAGCGATGGCGTCGAGGACCGAGGCGCTGACGCCTCCCAGGGCGCCTCGTTCGAGCTTCGAGTAGTACTCGATGCTGACCCCGGCCAGGGCCGCGACCTCGCCCCGGCGCAGCCCGGGTACTCGCCGCTGCCCGACGTCAGGGAGCCCGACGTCCTCGGGTGTCAGCTTCGCGCGTCGGGAGCTCAGGAACTCGCGCACCTCCGATCGGTTGTCCATACCTTCGGACGCTACCCGCCCGGCCAGCTCGTGAGGGATGCCCTGCTGGTACACCTCACGAGCGTGACTTCTTCGCGTCCGCGGGCGCCGGTTCCATGGAGGCATGCCACTTCTGCAGGACCACACCAGCACGCGTCCGAGCTCCGCCGCAGTCGGCCCGACGCCCGGTCCCCGGGACTCGTCCGCGCCGACGACTGCTGCGACGCTGACGGGGTCCGTGCTGGGGACCATCGTTCTCATCACGGCGATCGCACCGTTGGCCACCGACACGTACGTCCCCGCGTTCCCGCTGGTCGGGCGCGACCTTGAGGCGTCGGCGACCCAGGTTCAGCTGACGCTCACGACGTTCTTCGTCGGCATGGCGCTGGGGCAGCTGGTGGGTGGGCCGTTCTCGGATCGGGCGGGTCGCCGCCGCCCGCTGCTCATCGCCTTGGCGGCGTTCGTGGCCGGCTCGGTGCTGTGCGCGCTCAGCCCGACCGTGCCGGTGATGATGGCCACCCGACTGGTGCAGGGCCTCGCGGGCGGATGGGCCATGGTCATCGCCCGTTCCGTGGTCGTGGATCTCACCGACGGCACCCGGATGGTCCGCGCGATGAACGTGGTCGCTGCCGCCGCCGGCACCGCGCCTGTCGTCGGGCCCCTTCTGGGGGCGCTGGTGCTGTCGGTGTCACACTGGCGGGTCTCCTTCTGGCTGGTTGCTGCCCTGGCGGCCGTGATGCTCGCGGCGGTGGCCTTCGCGATGCCCGAGTCGCTCCCCGTCGAACGACGCCACGCAGGTGGTCTCGGCCGTCTCCTCGGCGCCACCGGGGAGGTGCTCTCCTCACGCGTGTTCAGCGGGCACCTCGTGGTGTTCGCGTTCTCGATGGGGACCACGTTCGCCTACGTGGCAACCTCCGCGTACGTGCTGCAGTCGATGAACGGTTTCACCCCGTTGCAGTACTCGGTCGACTTCGCCGTCAACGCCGCCGGTATGACGGCTGCGGCGCTGGTCGCCGCTCGGTACGCCCACCGGGTCCCGGCCCGCGTGTTCGTCAAGGTAGGACTCGGTGCCACCGGTGTCGCCGGCGCGGTGCTGGCTGTCGGGGCCCTGTGGTTCTCGATGCCCCTCGCGACCGCGCTGGCGGGCTTCTTCCTCCTCATGACCGCCCAGGGACTGGTCGGGCCGAATGCGGGCGCCCTTGCCTCCGCTGCGGTTCCGGAGCATCCCGGCACCGGATCGGCGCTGCTCGGCTTCCTGCAATGGGTGATGGCCGGCACCATCGCACCCCTGGCGGGTCTTGGGGGCCAGCACACGGCCGTCCCGATGGCCGCCATCGTCCTGGTCCTCGCTGGCGCATCTGCGGCCGCCTACCTCCTTGGCCGACCACACCCCACCCACCGCGTGGGGCCACCGGCACCAGCCACCCACTGACCCGGCTGAAGCCGCTGGCGCCTCCCTTCACCGAGCCGGCGCGCCCGCCAGGGCAGCGAACCGACACCAATCCGAGAGGAAAGCATCATGCGTGGAGTAGTGATGTACGGTCCCGGCGATGTGCGCGTCGTCGACCGCGACGAGCCCCGCATCGTCGAACCGAGCGACGCCGTCATCCGGCTGACCGCTACCTGCATCTGCGGGTCCGACCTGTGGCCCTACCGGGGCGCAGAACCCGCCGACGGGCTGCCCATGGGCCACGAGTACGTCGGCGTCGTGGAGGACGTCGGCCCGGCCGTCGAGACCGTGAAGCGCGGAGACTTCGTCGTCGGGTCATTCGTCATCTCCGACGGCACCTGCGAGATCTGCCGCGCCGGATACCCGTCACGGTGCGCGCACGCCGAGTTCGTCCACGGCACCATCGGCACCCAGTCCGAACGGGCCCGCATCCCGTACGCCGACGGCACCCTGGTCGCCACCCCCGGCATACCGTCCGACGACTTGGTCCCCAGCCTGCTGGCGGCGTCCGACGTCCTCGGCACCGGATGGTTCGCCGCCGTCGCCGCCGAGGTCGGACCCGGCAAGACCGTTGCGGTCGTCGGTGACGGCGCGGTCGGGCTCCTCGGCGTCCTCGCCGCCCGCGAGCTCGGGGCCGAGCGCATCATCGCCATGAGCCGCCACGCCCCTCGGCAGGCCCTGGCCCGCGAGTTCGGGGCCACCGACATCGTCGAGGAACGCGGCGCCGACGGCGTCGCTCGGGTCAAGGAGCTGACCGGCGGGCTCGGTGCGCACTCGGTCATCGAGGCCGTCGGCACCCAGGAGTCGATGATGCAGGCCATCCGGGCCACCCGCCCCGGCGGCCACCTCGGCTACGTCGGCGTCTCCCACGACGTCGAGCTTCCCGGTGACGAGCTGTTCTTCTCCCAAGTCCACCTCCACGGCGGCCCCGCCCCCGTACGACGGTTCCTGCCCGACCTCATCGAGCGCATCTGGGCTCGGCAGATCGACCCGGGCAAGGTCTTCGACCTCGAGCTGCCCCTGGCCGAGGCCGCCGCCGGCTACACCGCCATGGACGAGCGGCGCGCCATCAAGGTCCTCCTGCACCCGTGACCAGCCATCGCATGCCCCGCCGAGCAGCCGGCCTGCTGGGAGCCGCGACGGTCCTGGCCGTCGCGGTTCTCACCGGGTGCAGCACCACCGCCGACAACCAAACCAGCGGCGTCGAAGCCGGTCAGTCGCCCGCCGACCCACCGAACCGGGATCGAGCCGGCACCGCCACGACGACCCGGGTCCGGGGCCCCCGCGAATCCAGCAACAGCAGCAACAGCACCCCCGAGGAGGGCAGCATGCAGATAGAGATCCGAGTCGGAGACGAGCTGTTCACCGCCACCGTCGACGCCACTCCCGCCGGCCGCGACCTGCTGGCCCAGCTCCCGCAGACCCTGCAGATGCGTGACCACGGCGGCGTCGAGAAGACAGGACCGCTCCGGGCCCCACTCAGCCTGGACGGCCAACCCGCCGGTGCGGACCCCAGCGTGGGTGACCTCGGGTACTACGCGCCCGGCAACGACCTCGTCTTCTACTACGGCGACCAGTCCTACTACCACGGCATCGTCATCCTCGGCGCCCTCGATGCCCACGCCACGTCACGCCTGGCTCAGCTTCCTGGCGACCTCACCGCTCACCTCAGCGGGCTCGACTCCTGACCCCGATGACCGAACGACCCCCACTCCGCGAAAGGACCCGATCGTGAAGTTCACCCAAAGCGGCGGTCAGACCGCCACCGGACCCAGTGACTGGTTCACGGGCACCGTCTACATCGACGGCATCCGCAACCCCGACCGCCAGTCCGCCGTCGGCTGTGCCCACGTCCGCTTCACCCCGGGCGCCCGCACCGCCTGGCACACCCACCCCCGCGGCCAGACGCTGTACATCACCGACGGCATCGGCTACGTCGCCCGCCGCGGCGGACCCGTCCAGGAGGTGCGCCCCGGCGACGTCGTCTACATCGAACCCGGCGAGGAGCACTGGCACGGCGCCACACCCGACAGGTTCATGGCTCACATCGCCATCCAGGAAGCCGACGGCGACGGAGAAGTCGTCACGTGGCTCGACGACGTCACCGACCGCGAATACCGCCGCTGAAGCCTCTCCCAGCACCGGGCGATCTCGCCGACCGTCTCGAGGATGCGGTGTCTTGGGACGGTTCGGTCGGAGGAGGTGTCACGCGAGGTGGTGGACGGCAGAGGGAGCCGGTCAGCCGGGCCCGCTGCGGGCTAGTGGTTCTCGGAAAGGCTCCACATGGTCCACAGCTCCGTCCGCATCCGGCGGGGCTGCCGCAGGGTGTAGGTCACCGCCTGTGCGATGTCACCGGGCTCCATGAAGTGACCCTGCGCGGGGTCCTGGTCGCCGAAGCGGCCGTCGGCCGCCGCGAAGGGCGTGTTGACGCCGGCCGGTGCGATGGTCGTCGTCCGGATGCCCTCGGCGCGCAGCTCCCGATCGAGCGCGTAGCCGAGGTTGATCTGAGCGCCCTTGGTGGCGGCATACACAGCCTCCCTGCCGCCGCCGATGAGCAGACCGGCGACGGAGCCGATGACGACGATGTCGCCGCCGTCGCCCTGGTCCCGGAACTGCCGCACGGCTGCACGGGCGAGCCAGATCGTGCCCTTGACGTTGACATCGACCATCAGCGCCACTTCGTCCGCGGAGTAGTCGAGCACTCCGCCGTAGAAGCCGATCGCGGCGTTCGCGACCACGGAGTCCACCCTTCCGAAGGCTTCCACGCCAGCGGCGACCAGGGCGTCGGCCGTGACCTCCTCGCGGACGTCACCGACGCTGACGACCAGCCGGCTCTCGTCCCACTCCTCGGAGAGGCGGCTCACCGTGTCGGCACGCAGGTCCCCGGCCACGACCCGACCGCCGCTGTCGAGGACCGACCGGGCGATGGCCCCGCCGATGCCGCCGCCGGCGCCGGTGACGACGACGACCGTGTCCTTCAGGTTTCGTCCGTAGGTTTGCCTCACAGGTGCTCCTTCTGACCGGAGGGTGGTGGTCACTTGATCGCTCCCATCGACAGGCCGCGGACGAGCTGCTTCTGGGCGACCCAGCCGGCGACGATGACCGGCAGGGCGGCGATCGTCGCTGCGGCCGACAGGACCGCCAGGAACTGCCCGCGTCCGTCGACGAAGCTGCCGAGGAAGGGCGGCGTCGTCCGAGCGGCCGAGCTCGTCAACAGCAGGGCGAGGAAGTACTCGTTCCAGGCGAAGATGAAGCTGATCAGCGCCGCGGCCGCGACCCCGGGCAGGACGAGCGGCAGGACGATCCGCACGATCTCGCGGAACATGCCGGCCCCGTCGACGCGCGCCGCCTCGATGATCTCGAAGGGGACCTCGAGGAAGAACGAGCGCATCATCCACACCGTGACAGGTAGGTTCATCGCGCCGTACACGATCGCGAGCACGTAGACGTTGTCGAGCAGCCCGATCGT
>NZ_JBNDHY010000121.1:0-13218 GCF_056755315.1 Monashia sp. HAY1-2A | reverse complement strand
AGGTCGACGCACGGCTCGAAGGCGCGGGCCGCGGTGACGAGGGCGTCGAGGTGGGCGTGGTCGCACGGCGTGACGGAGGTCGCCGCGGCGCCCCGACGCGGGTCCACGGCGCCGGTCACGGTGCCACCGCCCGGGTCGCGGCGGCGACGAGCCGGCCGTAGACCTCCTCCGTGGCCTCTGCCACGCAGGACCAGCGGTAGAGGGCGAGGGCCCGGTCGCGGCCGGCCCGGCCGTACGCCGCCCGGCGCTCGGGGTCCTCGAGCAGGCGGTGGACGGCTGCGGCGACCTCGTCGGGCCGCCGCGGCGGCACGAGCTCGCCGGTCACCCCCGGCAGGACGGTGTCGAGGAGCCCACCGACGGCCGAACCGACGACCGGTCGCCCGCACGCCATGGCCTCGACGGGCACGATGCCGAACGGCTCGTACCATGGCACCGCCACGACGACGTCGGCCTCGTTCATCAGCCGGGGCACCTCGGCGCGGCCGACGCCGCCGAGGAAGCGGACGCGCTCCGCGACACCGACGCGTCCGGCCACGTCGCGCAGGCGGCGCACCTCCGGGTCCGTGTCGAGCCGGGCGGGGTCCGGCCCGCCCGCGACGACGAGGTCCACGCCGGGCAGGGACGCGAGGGCCTCGATGACGTTGCCGACGCCCTTGCGCTCGACGAGGCGGCCGATGGACAGCAGCCGGGGGCCGGCGCCGTCCCCGACCGCGAGCGGCCGGAACAGGTCGGTGTCGACGCCGCACGGGACGACGGTCGCCCGCCGCGCGGGCAGGCCCATGGCGCGTAGCTCGTCCACCTCGTCGGTGCACGTGGCGACGACGTGGTCGACGTCCCGGCACAGCCGCCGCTCCAGGCCCAGGCGCTCGGGTGGGCTGGTGTCACGGACGCCCTGCTGGCGCCGCTTGACCGTGCCGAGCGCGTGGAAGGTCTGCACGACCGGGACCCCGACCCGGCGGGCGGCCCGCGTGCTCGCGACCCCGCTCATCCAGAAGTGGGCGTGCACGATGTCGACGGGCTGCTCGGACCACCGAGCCTCGAGGTAGCGCGCGAACGCCGGCATGTACTGCAGCAGGTCGTCCTTGGGGACGTCCTCGGGGGGTCCGACCGGCACGTGCTCGACGACGTACCCCTCGGCCGTCGTGACGCGGGTCGGCACGTCCGCGGCCGTCCACCGGCTGTAGACCGTGACGTCGTGCCCGCGGGCAGCCAGCTGCCCCGCCAGGGCACCGACGTGCACGTTCTGGCCGCCCGCGTCCGCGCCCCCGAGCACGGCGAGGGGGTTGGCGTGCTCGGACACCATCGCGATCCTCATGTGACACCTCCTGGGACTGGGCGGGCGCAGGCCTCGGGTTGGCGACCCTGCTCGGGCTCGACGGGTTGCGTGCCGGCGCGCGGCAGCAGGGACTCGACGGCCGTCACGACCTCCTCGGCCGTGACGGTGGACAGGCACGGGTGCCCCGGCACGGGGCAGGTCGTGGCCCGGCTGTCGCGGCAGGGGGCATCGCCCCGGCCGAGGGCGACGACCGGCACGCCCCAGGGCCGCCAGCACTCGAACGGCACGGTCGGGGCGAAGAGCGACACGACGGGCGTGCCCACCGCGGCGGCGAGGTGCGCCGGACCGGTGTTGGCGGCCACGACGACGGACGCTCCTGCGAGGACCCCGGCCAGGCCGGGCAGCGTGGTGGCGCCACCGAGGTCGAGGACGCGGCCGGCCGGGGCGCCGCCGGACCCGCGGGCCGCCGCGGTCACCGACGCCGTCAGCCTCCGCTCGTCCGGGCCGCCCGTCACGACGACGTGGTGACCGCGCGCCACGAGGGCCGTGGCCAGGGACCTCCAGCCGGGCTCGGGCCAGGCGCGCGCCGGCACCGACGCGCCCGGGTGCAGGGCGACGTAGGGCTGTGGCTGCGAGGACGCCGCGCCGGGCCAGGGCAGCCACCGGCGTGCCTGCGGGCGCACGGCCAGGCGTCCGTCGTCACCGGGGGGCAGCTCGTGCCCGGCAGCCCGGACCAGCGACAGGGCGCGCTCCACCTCGTGCACCCGCGTCGGCACGTGGTGTCGCAGGTCCAGGAGGCTGCCGGGGTAGTCCTCGCTGGCGGCCCCGACCCAGGGGATACCGGCCAGGCGCAGGACGAGTGCCGTCGGCAGGGCCGACTGGTGGAACGACGTGAGCACCAGGGCACGGTCCGGCGCCAGGTCGCGCAGCGTCGAGACGATCCGGCCCACGTCCTCGGCGCCGACCGCCTCGGGGCTCGGGTCGACCCAGGGGCAGCGCCACGTCACGACGGCGTCGACGCCGGGCAGCAGGCGTGCCGCGTCGGCACCCCGGGGCCCGCAGAGCAGGGTCACCCGGTGGCTGCCCGCGGCGACGGCCCGGACGGCGGGCCCCGCGAGGAGCACGTCTCCGGCGCTGTCGAGGCGCACGACGAGAGAGTGGGTCACCAGCGTCCTCCCAGGAGGTCGTCGACGACCGTGCCGAGGTCACGCCCGACCCGCCGGGCGGCGGCCACCTCCTCGGGCCGGGTTGCGCCGTTCGGGACGAGGACGCCGTGGGCCCCGGCCCTCTCGGCGGCTGTGACGTCCGAGCCGATGTCGCCGACGAGGACGGTCCGCGAAGGGTCGACGCCGAGCCGGTCACAGGCCTCGAGGACGAGCTGCGGGCTCGGCTTGCGGCATCCACAGCCCTCCTCCGGAGCGTGCAGGCACTGGCACCACACGTCGAAAGGGCCGAGCAGGTCGGACACGCGCCGGTTGACGGCGTCCAGCTGTGCCGGTGAGATCAGACCACGGCCCACGCCCGACTGGTTGGTCACGACGCCGACGCGGATCCCGTTGCCGCGCAGGCGGTCCAGGGACTCCCGTGCGCCCTCGAACGGTCGCACCGCGGCGGGGTCGGCGTTGTAGGGCACGTCGTGGACGATCGTCCCGTCACGGTCGAGCAGGACGAGGTCCGGCGGTCCGGTCCACGGTGTGGCGCGCCGATGACGCAGGTGGCCACGAGCGCTGTGGACGACGGCCGCGAACGGGATGACCGCGCTCGTGGCGAGCATCGCGCCGATCTCAGAGGTGTCCCGTGGACCGGGCAGCACCCGGGCGAGGGTGAGCTGTGCCGTCAGCCCTGCCCAGGCGAGCGCGGCGACCCCGCCGGCGCGTCGGTGCCTCGTCGCCACCGCTCCCGCCGCCACCACGGCGGTGGCGACCGTGACCGCGTGCAGCCGCAGCCGCCCCCGCGGGGCGTGCGCCCGCGCGCGCCAGTCGGACCCGTGCAGCCGGCGCATCAGCGCGTCGTCGGCGTTGCCGGCCTGGCGACGGACGCTGACCCAGGCGTCCGCGGGACGGACCGGGTGCTCGACGCGGCGACGCCCCCACTCGATGCGCCCACCGGCGGCGCTGACGCGCAGTCCGAGGTCGACGTCCTCTCGGTAGGCGCGCGGGAACCGCTCGTCGAAGCCGCCCACCGCGACGAGGGCCGAACGACGGTAGGACAGGTCGGCCGTGATCCAGCGGGCGCCCTCTAGCCCCCCGGTCGACCGCTCCCAGTCGGTGGGGCGACGGTCCGCCGGAAGCGGCACGCACAGCCGTCCCTGGCTGCCCACGATCTCGGAGGGCGCGTCGCCCAGGTCGACGAGCAGGTCCGCGTACCAGTCCTGCCCGGGCAGCACGTCGTCGTCGAGGAACGACACCCACCCCGTCCGGGCATGGCGCCAGCCGAGGTTGCGGGCCGCCGCCGGTCCGCGTCCACCACTGCGCAGCACCGTCGTCGCGTAGGGCAGCTCCTCGAGCCACCCGGGCAGGCCGCCGGTGCCCCGGCCGCTGTCGTCGACGACGAGGACGGGGGCCGTGACGTGCGTCGACTGCCCGGCCAGGCGCTCGAGGAGCGTGACGAGGCAGGCGCGGCCGACGGTCGGCACGACGATCGTCGTCGGCGCGACGACGGCGTCGGGGCGCCCGGCCACGGCAGCGGTTGCGGTCACGCCGGCCTCTTGACGACGAACGGTCCGAGGGTGAGCAGGTCGACGGGAGCGGAGCCGAAGCACTCCAGGGCGTCACGAGGGCTGTCGACCATCGGCCGCCCGGCGGTGTTGAGACTCGTGTTGACGACGACGGGCAGGCCGGTGCGCTCCTCGAAGGCCGACAGCATCCGGGCCACGAGCGGCTCCTGGACAGGGTCCACCGTCTGCACCCGGGCGGTCCCGTCGACGTGGACGACGGCCGGGATGCGGTCGCGCCACGGCGGCGCGACGTCGTGGACGAAGAGCATGTACGGCGACGGCACGGGCCCGCGCCCGAAGATCTCGTTCGCCCGTTCGAGGAGGACCATCGGGGCGACGGGCCGGAACTGCTCGCGTCCCTTGACGTCGTTGAGGCGCTCGAGGTTCTCGGCCCGACCGGGGTGGGCGAGCAGCGACCGGTGACCGAGGGCTCGCGGCCCGTACTCGCTGCGGCCCTGGAACCAGGCGACGACGCCGTCGGCGGCGAGGCAGGCGGCCGCATCCTGCGCCACGTCGCCCGCCTGCTCGTAGGGCAGGCGCGCCGTGCGCAGCACCTGTTCGAGCTCGGCATCGGTCCACTCGCGCCCGAGGTCGGCACCGGGCATCGGCGTGCACCGGTCGCCGCCGTCGGTGGCGACGGTCAGCGCGGCCCCGAGGGCCGTCCCGGCGTCCCCGGCCGCGGGCTGCACCCAGATGTCCTCGTAGGGGCCGTCGGCGTGCAGCCGGGTGTTGGCCACGCAGTTGAGGGCGACACCGCCGGCGAGGGCGAGCCGTCGCGAACCGGTGCGCTCGTGCAGCCAGTGGACGAGCTCGAGCAGCACCTCCTCGAGACGCTGCTGCACGCTGGCGGCCAGGTCCGCGTGGTCCTGCGTCCACGGGTCGTGCGCGGCGCGACGCTTGGCCAGCGCTGCCCACTCGACCGGTTCGGTGCGGAAGCCGCCGTCCGCCGACGCGACCACGGCCCGGCGCAGCTCGTCGGCGAACTGGGGGGTCCCGTAGGACGCCAGGGCCATCACCTTGTACTCGTCACTGCTGCGGAGGAACCCGAGGTGATCGGTGACCTCCTCGTAGAGGAGGCCGAGCGAGTGCGGAAGCCGTTGTGCCGCAAGGGTCTCCAGCACGCCCCCGATGTAGGAGCCGGCGAGGTGGCTGGCGCGTTCGCCGCGCCCGTCGAGCACGAGGACGTCGGTGTCGGGTCCGGGCGAGGCGAGGGCTGCCGACGCCGCATGGGCGACGTGGTGCGGGACGAACCGCACGGACGCGGGGTCGAGGCCGGGCAGGGCCGAGGCGATGAAGCCCGGGGCGTGTCGTGCGTACGTCTGGCGCAGGTGGTCCCACGGGTCGTCGAGGCCCAGCTGGTCGGCGGGCTCGGCCAGCCGAGGGTCGTAGGAGTAGGCCACCGCGTCGAGGTCGGACGCCTCCAGGCCGGCCCGCTCGAGGCACCACCGGGCGGCCAGCTCGGGCAGCTCCCAGGCGGCGAACGGCACGGGGCGATGCCCGTGCTTGCGGCGCGTGAGCCGCTCCTCCTCGAGGGCCGCGACCGTGACCCCGTCGACGACGAGCGCGGCCGCAGGGTCGTGGAACAGCGCGTTGACGCCGAGAACCTTCACGAGACCTCCGATGCCGTGGGTGCCTGCTGGACGGAGCGGGAACGGGCCCCTCTGCGAGGCGATGCCCACTTCTCCGCCCGTCAAACGGCTCGGCGTCGGAGAAGTGCTTCCCGGCGCGTGAAATGCCCTGTCTGCGTGCCCCGTCCGGGTGGCCGGGCCGGGTCCGGCCGCGGCCGGCCCGTTTGACGAGCCGGTTCCGGGGCATGGGAGGAGCCGTGCGCACCTCCGTCCTCGGAACCGGCTATCTCGGCGCGACGCATGCCGTGGCGCTGGCCCACTGGGGTCATGACGTCGTCGGCGTCGACGTCGACCCCGGCAGGGTGCAGCGCCTCGCCGCCGCCCTGCCACCGTTCCACGAACCGGGGTTCGCCGACCTCCTCGAGCGGGGGGTGGCTTCGGGGCGCCTCGTCTTCACCACCGACCCCGGCGCGGCCGCCGACGCCGACGTCCACTTCCTCTGCGTCGGCACGCCCCAGGTCGACGGCGGACGCGGCGCCGACCTGGGCGCCGTCTGGTCGGCGGTCGACGCGATCGCGCCGCGCCTGCGCCCCGGTGCACTCGTCGTGGGGCGCTCGACGGTACCCGTCGGCACGGCGGCGCAGGTGCAGGACCGCCTCGACGCCGCACACGGTGGCCGGCGGGTGGAGGTGGCGTGGAACCCCGAGTTCCTCCGCGAGGCGCACGCCGTCGAGGACTCGCTCCGTCCGGACCGGCTCGTCCTCGGCGTCAGCTCGGACGTGGCCGAGGGGCGTCTCCGGGAGGTCTACGCCGCCCTCCTCGAGGCCGGTGTGCCGGTCGTGCGCACCGACCCCCGCACCGCCGAGCTCGCCAAGGCCTCGGCCAACGTCGTCCTCGCGAGCCGCATCTCGGTCGTCAACGTCCTGGCCGAGGTCTGCGAGGCCGCCGGCGCCGACATCGAGCGTCTCACCGAGGTGCTCGGGCTCGACCCGCGGATCGGCCCGCACTACCTGTCCCCCGGCCTCGGCTTCGGCGGCGGTTGCCTGCCCAAGGACCTGCGCGCCTTCGCGACGCGGGCCGCCGAGCTCGGCGTCGACGCCGCGGCTTCGCTGCTCGCCGCGGTCGACGACGTCAACACCCACCAGCGCACGCGCACCGTCGAGCTGGCGGCGGCGCTGCTGGGCGGCAGCCCCCGGGGACGACGCATCGCGGTGCTCGGGGCCGCCTTCAAGGCCGGTTCGGACGACGTGCGCGACTCGCCGGCGCTCGCCGTCGCGTCGACCCTGGCGGCCCGGGGCGCCCACGTCCGCGTGCACGACCCCGAGGCCGGCCACCACCTGGCCCACCGTCCGGACCTCGAGCTCGCGGACGGTGTCGAATCCGCTTGTGCCGCAGCCGAGCTCACCATGGTCCTCACCGACTGGCCCACGTTCGCCCGCATCGACCCGGGCGCGCTCGCCGGCGTCGTGCGGCGCCGCACCGTCCTCGACGCACGCCTCGTCCTCGACCCCGACACGTGGCGTCGGGCCGGCTGGGACCTCCACGCCCTCGGGCGCACGCGCCGCCCGCCTGAGACGGACCTCGACACCGACCTCGGCCCGGCGTCCGAGGCCGGACGCCGGGCCGGGTGACCGGCGTGCGCGTCCTCCTCTGGCACGTCCACGGCTCGTGGACCACCGGCTTCGTCCAGGGCCCGCACGAGTACCTCCTCCCGGTGCTGCCGGGTCGGGGGCCGGACGGCGTCGGACGGGCCACGTCGTGGGACTGGCCGGACTCGGTCCGGGAGCTGTCGCCCGACCAGCTGCGCGAGGAGCCGTTCGACGTCGTCGTCCTCCAGCGCCCGCACGAGGGCGAGCTGGTGCACGAGTGGACGGGTCGCCGGCCCGGGCTCGACGTGCCCGCGGTCTACCTCGAGCACAACGTGCCGGGTGGACGGGTCCCGTTCGACCGGCACCCGATGGCCGACCAGACCCGCGTCCTCGTCGTCCACGTGACGGCCTTCAACGCCCTCATGTGGGACACCGGGTCGGCGCCCACCACCGTCGTCGACCACGGGGTCGTCGACCCGGGCCACCGGTACACGGGCGAGCTGGAGCGGGCCGCCGTCGTCGTCAACGAGCCGCTGCGGCGAGGGCGGGCGGTGGGTACCGACCTCGTCCTCCACCTGGCGGAGGCCGTCCCGGTCGACGTCTTCGGCATCGACGCCCACGCCCTGCGCTCGCTGCCGGCGGTGCCCCGCGGCCTGCGCACGGTGGAGGGTCTGGACCAGGAGCACCTGCACCGGCAGATGGCCCGGCGCCGGGTCTACCTGCACCCGAACCGCTGGACGTCGCTCGGGCTCTCGCTCGTCGAGGCGATGCTGCTCGGCCTGCCCGTCGTCGCCGTCGCCAGCACCGAGGTGCCCCTGGCCGTGCCGCGCGAGGCCGGCGTCGTCGCGACCCGACCGGACCGGCTCGCCGACGCCGTCCGGGAGCTCTGCGCGGACGGTGACCGTGCCCGCGCCGCCGGCGAGGCCGCCCGCGCGCACGCGCTGCGCCGGTTCGGTCTGCAGCGGTTCCTCGACGACTGGGACGCGGTGCTCGAGCGCGCCGTCGCCGAGCACGCGCCGGCGCCCAAGGTGGCCGGGGCGTGAGCGGGGCGCCCGACCGCGCGGAGCGCGTGACCGTCGTCGTCATGACGCGCGACCGCTGGCCCGACCTCGAGCGCTCGCTTCCACGGCACCCCCGGCCGGTGGTCCTGGTGGACAACGCGTCCCGCGACGGGACCCCAGCGCGGGTGTCCGCCACCTTCCCGGACGTCGAGGTCGTCCCGCTGCGCCGCAACGTCGGGGCGGCGGCCCGCAACGTGGGCGTCCGCCGGGCCGGTACCCCCTACGTGGCCTTCGCCGACGACGACTCGTGGTGGGAGGCGGGTGGCCTCGACCGCGCCGCCGACCTGCTCGATGCCCATCCGCGGCTCGGTCTCGTGGCCGGGAGCGTCCTCGTCGGTGAGGAGGGCACCCTTGACGGGGTCTGCCTCGAGATGGCCCGCTCACCGCTCGGGACCCGGCCCGGTGAGCCCGGACCGCGCGTCCTCGGGTTCATCGCCTGCGGCGCGGTCGTGCGCCGGTCGGCGTTCCTCGAGGCGGGGGGCTTCGACCCGGTCGTCTTCTTCCCCGGCGAGGAGGAGCGCCTCGCCCTCGACCTCGCGGCCCGCGGCTGGGCGCTGTGCTACGTGCCCGAGGTCGTCGCACGGCACGTGCCCTCGAGGTCACGCGAGCACAGCGAGGCGCGTCGGGTCCTCATCGCCCGCAACCGGCTCCTCACGGCAGTGCTGCGGCGCCCGACGCGCGTGGTGCTGGTCACGGCCTGCCACCTGGCCGCGGACCCGGCAGGCCGGCGCGGGATCCTGGCGGCGGTGCCAAAGCTCGTCGCGGCGGTCCGGGCCCGCCGGGTCGTGCCCGCCCCCGTCGAGGCCGAGCGCCGGCTCCTCGACGCCCCGTGACCGCGAGGCCTCATCGGCGCGGTCACCGATGCCGACGGTGTCGCGCCGGGTTTGAACGGGCCGGCCGTGGGCACGGGATCGCCACAGCCCGGGCACCGGGCGGAGAGGAGCACCCATGTCCACCCGACCGGATCGACCCATGACCGACCGTGCACCGACGCGCCGCAGGACGGCCGTACAGGGCGCGGCGCTCGTCGTCGGGCTCGTCTTCCTCCTCGTCGGCATCGCCGGCTTCGTGCCGGGCGTGACGTCCGACTACTCCGACCTGGGCGTGGCCGGCCACCACTCCGGCGCGATGCTGCTCGGGCTCTTCCAGGTCTCGGTGCTGCACAACGTCGTGCACCTGCTCTACGGGGCCGCCGGTCTGCTCGCGGCCCGGACGTGGGGAGCCTCGCGGGCCTTCCTCGTCGGCGGCGGCGTCGTCTACCTCGTCCTGTGGCTCTACGGGCTGCTCGTGGACAAGACGTCCGCCGCCAACTTCGTGCCGGTCAACCGTGCCGACGACTGGCTGCACCTGGTGCTCGGCCTCGGCATGGTCCTGCTCGGCATCGTCCTCGGCCGGCACCGCGAAGCCCAGGGGTCCGCCGGTCACGACGCCGCGTTCGGCGACTGGCGTCGCGACAGCGCGTCCTCCTGAACCGCAGCGGCTCGGTCCGCGCGCCGCAGGACACCGTTGGCCCTGACCGCCTCGACCGACAGCGTCCGGTAGCCGAAGCGCTCGAACAGCACGGTCACCCGGTCCTCCTCCACGTCCATGACGGTCCCGGGGCCCCACTCGTCGTGCTCGACCGCTGCGCCGAGCCGGAAGCCACCACGTCGGGCCGGACGGGTGCGCGCGGTCCCCGCCTCGCACGTGTCGCAGTTGCCGCACGGCTCGGCGAGGCGCTCCCCGAAGTAGCCCAGCAGCAGCTGCCGCCGGCACCCGGTGGACTCGGCGTAGGTGCGCACCATCTCGACGCGGGACCGGATCAGCTGCTGGTGCTCCTCGGAGCGCTCCACGGCGGCGGCCACGGCGTCCTCAGGGGTGACGCCGTCCCTGAGCCCGACGCGTCCGCGGCGCACCAGGCGGACGGCACCGACCTGTTCGAGGAGGTTGAGCACCCTCGTGCGCCGCGCGCGGGAGAGCCCGAGCTCGGCGTCGAGGGCCGTCGCACGGACCGGTCCGGAGGCCGCGTGCAGTGCGGCCGTCACGGCATGGAGGTCCTCCTCCGGGGCGCTCACGGCGGTGAGGAAGGTCTGCAGGCGCAGGTCCTCGGGCCGGTGCACAAGGAGCGCCTCGGCAGGCTCACCGTCCCGGCCGGCGCGCCCGACCTGCTGGTAGTAGGAGTCGAGCGACTCGGGCGCGGCGGCGTGCACGACGAACCGGATGTCCGGCTTGTCGATGCCCATGCCGAACGCCGAGGTGGCGACGACGACGTGCAGGCCCCCGTCACGGAAGGCCCGGTGCACCTCGTCGCGCCCTGCCCCGCGCACCCCGGCGTGGTAGGCCGCGCACCGGACCCCCGACCCCGCGAGCGCCGCGGCCACCTCGTCGGCCGCCCGGCGGCTCGCGGTGTAGACGAGACCGGCAGCCCTGTCGCCGTGCAGCTCCGCGGCGCGCTCGAGGACGGTCCGCCGCTGGTCCCGTGCGTCGGTGGCCCGTCGCACCTCGAGGTGGATGTTCGGGCGGTCGAAGCTCGTCACGACCGAGGCAGGCTCGCGCAGGCCCAGCCGGGCCACGATGTCGTCGCGCACGGGAGGTGCGGCGGTGGCCGTCAGCGCTGCGACGGGTGGGTGGCCGAGGCGCTCGACGACCTGCCGCAGCCTGAGGTAGTCGGGCCGGAAGTCATGGCCCCACGAGGAGACGCAGTGCGCCTCGTCGATGACGAGCAGTCCAACCCCGGCGTCCGCCAGCCGCCGCAGCGCGTCCTCGTTCGCCAGCTGCTCCGGCGACGTGAAGACGTACCTGGCCTCGCCCCGACGGACCAGCTCCCAGGCCTCCTTCCGTTGCCTCGTCGTCTGCTGCCAGTTGACGAGGACGCCGGTCGGCGCGCCCGCCTGCCGCAGCCCGTCGAGCTGGTCGCGCTGCAGGGCGAGCAACGGCGAGACGACGAGCGTGGGGCCGGGCACGAGCAGCGCGGGAACCTGGTAGATGGCCGACTTGCCCGCACCGGTCGGCAGCACCGCCAGCACGTCCCGGCCCTCGAGCAGGTGCTCCATCGCCGCGAGCTGGTACGGGTGCAACGGGTGCCACCCGAAGGTGGTACGCGCCACCTCCTCGAGTCTCGCCGTCTGCTGCGTGGACACGAGCCTCACCTACCCCGGGCGAACCCGCGTGCACCGCACGCAGACCTCGACCCGTCCCCGGTGAGCCCGGTCAGGGGTGGGTAGGGGCCGGAGGCAGCGCACCGACGACGGGAGGAGGCCGACATGCGGCGGGTGGCGACGGCCCAGGGGATGTTCAACGTGGCGGGCGGGCTGTGGCCGCTGGTCAGCGTCCGCAGCTTCGAGGCCGTCTACGGCCGGAAGACGGACCGCTGGCTGCAGCTCACCGTCGCAGGGCTGCTGACGACCGTGGGCGCCGCCCAGCTGCTGTGCCGCGACGAGTCGCGCCTGCCGGTCGCGCGCGCCCTGGGCGTCGGCACGGCGGCGACGCTGCTGGCCGTCGACGCCGTCAACGTGCCGCGCGGTCGCATCAGCCGCATGTACCTGCAGGACGCGGCGTGCGAGGCTGCGTTCCTGGCCGCCTGGGCGTGGGTGTCCCGTCCCGGGACGGCATCGTCGTCGGACACCGACGAGGTCGTGCCGCGCGCCGCGGCGGACCCGGCCGGGGCCCCGTCGCCCGCGGGGCCCCTCAACCCGGCCTGACGACTCGGTCGCGCGACGCACCGCGCGAGCGGGTAGGAGCCGGATGTCCTCGATCGAAGGAGCCACCACCATGAGCGGAACGCTGACCCGCATCGCCGTCGTGACCGGAGCCGACTCCGGCATCGGGCGCGCCACCGCCCTGCTGCTCGCCGACGAGGGGTTCGACGTCGGCATCACCATGCACGAGGACTCCGAGGGCGCAGAACGAACGGCCGACGACATCCGGCAACGCGGGCAACGTTGTGCCGTCGAGAGGTTCGACGCCTCATCGCCCGACGCCGGGTCCGTCGTCGACCGGCTCGCCGACGCGCTGGGCGGCATCGGCGTGCTCGTCAACGTGGCTGGCACCGGCCACTCGACCCCCGCCCTCGACCTCGACCTCGAGACGTGGAACGGCGTCGTGGGCACGGACCTCACCGGGCCGTTCCTCTGCTCGAGGCAGGCCGCTCGTCGCATGGTCGCGGCGGGACAGGGGGGACGCATCGTCAACGTCACGAGCGTCCACGAGCACGTGCCACGCGTCGGCTCCGCCGCCTACTGCGCGGCGAAGGCCGGTCTGGGGATGCTGACGAAGGTCCTCGCCCTCGAGCTGGCCGAGCACGGCATCACGGTCAACGCCGTCGCGCCCGGCGAGATCGCCACCGAGATGACCGGGCAGGACGAGCAGGACGCCTACCGGACCGACCGACCCGGCAACCCGCTCGGGCGACCGGGCCACGTCAATGAGGTGGCCTCCGTGGTCGCCTTCCTCGCCTCGCCGCGGGCCTCGTACGTCACCGGGTCGTCGTACGCCGTCGACGGTGGCCTGATGCTCATGAGCGCCCACGGCCACGACGACGCCGGCCCCTCGTGGCGCCGGCCGTGACCGGACCCGGGGACACCGGGCGGAGAGCGGCCCCCGGGGTCCGGGTGGTCGCCGCAGGGGCGAGGGAGTGACGGCGTGCCGATCTGGGTCCAGGCCGGTCTCTGGGGGCTGCTCGCCGGTGCGGCGCTCGTCGTCGGTGCGGCGGTGGCGTGGCGGGTCTCCGTGCCACGCCGCGTCGTCGCGGGCGTCATGGCGTTCGGCGCCGGCGTCCTCATCTCGGCCCTCGCCTTCGACCTCATCGACGAGGCGGAGTCGACCGGAGGCCTGCTGCCCACGCTCGTCGGTGCGCTGGGCGGCTCGCTCGTCTACGTGGCCGCCAACATCGCGCTCGCGCGCCGGGGTGCCCGGCACCGCAAGCGTTCCGGGGACCAACAGCCCTCGGAGTCCGAGCAGCAGGGCAGCGGTGCGGCCATCGCGGTCGGGGCCCTGCTCGACGGCGTCCCCGAGTCGGTGGTCCTCGGCC
>NZ_JBNDHY010000120.1:0-13318 GCF_056755315.1 Monashia sp. HAY1-2A | reverse complement strand
GCCGCTGGACCGCGCGCGCCTCACTCGCCTGCGGTCGCGAGTCCTCTTCAGCCGCAGCCGCACCGACCAGGCGGTACCGCTCATGCTCGAGGCCGCTTCGGCCTTCTCCGACGCCGGCTCCCCGCTGGCACGGGAGACCTATCTCGAGGCGATCAGTGCCTGCGTCTTCTCGGGTCGGGTCGAAGGGGATACCGGAGCTCGGGCGGCCGCGGTGGCGGCACGCGGCTCGGGCGCACCGGCGTCCGCGTCCGAGGCCTCCGACCTGCTGCTGGACGGGGTCGTGGCGGTGCTCGTGGACGGTGTGGAGAGCGGCCTGCCCCTCCTCTACCGCTCGCTGGACCCGCTGCTGCACGAGGAGCTCTCGAGTCGAGAGGCCGTCATGCGCTGGCTGCTGTCGGTGCCTCTCGCCCTCGAGAGCTTCATCCACCATGCCTGGGACCTGCCCGCCTGGGAGGCGCTGTCGTTCCGCGCGGTCCGGCTCGCGCGGGACATCGGCGCCCTCAGCGTCCTGCCCGCCGCGCTCATCTACGCCGCCGGCGTCCACATCCACCGCGGTGACCTCGAGCTCGCCGCCGGCATGATCGAGGAGGCCGACGGCATCACCGCCGCCACCGGCAACGCCCCGCACGCCTACGCGAGCCTGGTGCTCTCTGCCTGGCGAGGCGATGAGGCGCAGGCGACGCGAGCGGTCCAGGCGGCCCAGCAGTCGGCGGTCCAGCGCGGCGAGCGGTCGTTGATCGGTGCCGCCGGGTTCGTGCGCTCGGTGCTCGACAACGGCCTGGGCAGGCACGACGAGGCCCTGGCCGCGGCGCGGGCGGCGGCCGACCGGGACGCCTACAACTTCGTCGGCCTGTCACTGGTGGAGCTGGCCGAGGCCGCCGTCCACCTGGGCGAGACCACCGTGGCGCGCGAGGCGCTCGCCCGGCTGCAGGCTCGAGTGCGCGGCACCGTCGCCGGCTGGGCCGGTGGGGCGCTGGCACGCACCACAGCCCTCGTCGACGGCGGAGCATCTCCCGAGCCGCTCTACCAGCTGGCCATCGAGGAGTTCGCCCGCGACGGGGTCACCGTCGAGGTGGCCCGCACCCACCTGCTCCTCGGCGAGCACCTGCGGCGCCGGTCGCAACGCAAGGCGGCTCGCGAGCACCTGCGTACCGCGTTCGAGATGTTCGAGCAGATGGGCGCCCTCGCCTTCACCGAGCGCGCCCGCCGCGAGCTGCAGGCGACCGGCGAGCACATCAGCGTCAGGACGACCGGACCCGTGCAGACCCTGACGCCGCAGGAGAGCCGCATTGCCGACCTCGCCGCCGCGGGCCTCACCAACCCCCAGATCGGCGCAGAGCTGTTCCTGAGCCCGCACACCGTCGAGTGGCACCTCCGCAACGTCTACACGAAGCTCGACATCGGTTCCCGGCGCGAGCTCCACGGCAGGCTCGCCGCCCGGCGGCCGTCGCCGACGGCCCCCTAGCCAGGCGGGGCCCCGGCCGGCCGCACCCGTGGGCCCGTAGCCACTGGGCCCGTAGCCACTCGGCCCGTGGCCACTGGGCCCGATTCCCGTGGCCCCGTGGTGGCGGGAGACCACGCAGTGTCCCCCGGGGTCGGCCACGGGGTTCAGGGGCGCGACGTCCCCACGCGCGGGCGGACGGTGAAGGCACGGCCGAACGGCCGTGCCGCCGCCTGAAGGAGCCGAGCCCATGCCCCCCTCGAGAACCACCCCCGTGCCGCCGGTCCCGACCCTTCCCGTCGAGCCGGACGGGGAAGAGATGGCTCTGGCGCTGCAGGTGTTCCTCGACGAGCGGCCCCGGCTGCTCACGATCGCGCGCCGCGTCACCGGCCACGCCCACACGGCGGAGGACATCGTCCAGGACGCCTGGCTCAGGTGGCAGCGCGCGGACCGGTCGTCCGTGCAGAACCCCGCCGCCTTCCTGACCACCGTCACCACCCACCTGGCGGTCAACCACGTGGTCTCCGCGCCCCGGCGGCGCGAGCGGCCCTGCGAGCTCCCCGGTCGGGAGCCCGGCACGCCCAGCGTCTCGTCCGAGAACCAGGCCCACGAGCTCGTGGAGCGCACCGAAGAGCTCGAGACCGCTCTCGACGCGTTGCTCGCCTCCCTGTCGCCGACGGAGCTGTCCGCATACGTGCTCCGGAAGGGCTTCGACTACTCCTACGAGTCGATCGCGCAGCTGCTGCGCACCAGCGCGCCGAACTGTCGCCAGCTCGTGCGCCGGGCGCAACCACGGATCGGGGCGGCTACGCAGCGCCCCGTGGACCCGGCCGTGCGCCGGCGGCTGACCTCCGGGTTCCTGCACGCGGCACGGACGGGGGAGACCTCGCCCCTGGAGGCCGTGCTACGGGACGTGGTCGGCGCCGCACCGGCTCAGCGGGCACGGAAGCGGGCTGCCTGAACGCCGTATCATGACGGCAGCATGAGCAGCTGCATCTTCGCCGGACATGCACGCGCGCCGTCGCCGGGAACCGGGCACGTGCTCAGCGTGCTGCCGTGGCCCCGTCGGTGAGCGGCCCTTACCGGCGCCAGGGGCGGCTGCTGGGGCGGACGGTGGAGTGCGCGGAGCTCGACCGGCGCCTGACGGGGCTCCGCGGCGGAGGTAGCGGCGCTCTCGTCCTGCAGGGTGAGCCGGGGATCGGCAAGACAGCCCTGCTCGAGCACCTCTCACGGCGGGCCGTCGGGTGTCGTGTGGTCCGCATCGCCGGCAACGAGGCCGAGGCGGAGCTGGCGTTCGCGTCCCTCCATCAGGCCTGCGCACCCTTCCTCGACCGGCTCGACCGGCTCGCGGAGCCGCAGCGGCTCGCCCTCGAGGGCGCGTTCGGGATGCGTGCCGGACCTCCGGCGGAGCGGTTCCTCGTCGGCCTCGCCGTGCTCGCGCTGCTGACCGATGCGGCCCGTGAAGCGCCGCTGCTGTGCCTGGTCGACGATGCCCAGTGGCTCGACCAGGTCTCGAGCCAGACGCTGGCCTTCGTGGCGCGCCGCCTGCGGCTCGAGCGGATCCTCTTCGTGTTCGCCGTACGAGCGACCACCGGGCCGTACCCGTTCGCCGACCTCCCGCACCTGACGGTCGACCGGCTCGGCGACCACGACTCCCGCGAACTGCTCGCGACGGCCACTCCCGCAGGTCTCGACGAGCGGATCCGCGAGCGCCTCCTCGCCGAGGCGAGGGGCAACCCGCTGGCCCTGACGGAGCTGCCCAAGGTGGTCTCGCTTCCCGGGCTGCTGGAGCGCGACGAGGCGCGGTCGTTCGAGTCGACGGCCACCCAGGTCGAGCAGTCGTTCCTGCTGCGCCTGGAGGCGCTGCGCGAGGACACGCAGCGGTTCGTGACGCTGGCCGCCGTGGAGCCCGTCGGTGACCTGGCCCTCCTCGAACGCGCCGCACGGGCGCTCGGCCTGGAGATGGACCGCGTGGCCGACGAGGCCCAGGCGACCGAGCTGGTGCACGTGCGGCCGATGGTGCGCTTCCTGCACCCGCTCGTTCGGTCAGCCGCCCTGCGCAAGGCCAGCCCGGAAGAGCGACGCGCCGCCCACCGGGCGCTCGCCGACGCGATCGACCCGCGCGAGGACTTCGACCGCCGCATCTGGCACCTCGCCTACGCCACGTCCGAGCCCGACGAGAGCGTCGCCGCCGACCTCGAGGCGGCTGCCGGGCGCGCCCACGCCCAGGGCGCCGTCGCCGCCGAGGCGGCCCTGCTCGAGCAGGCCGTCCTGCTGACGCCCGACCCGGGACGCCGCAGTCGGCGTGCCCTGGCCGCCGCGAGCGCCAAGGCGCAGGCCGGCCAGTACGACACGGCCCTGGAACTGCTCGACACGGCGCAGCTCCTGGTGCTCGACGAGGACGCGCACGCCATGGCGGAGCTCGTCCGCGGCCGGGTGCTCTTCGCGTCCAGGAGCGCGAGCGCAGGCCTGCCCGTGCTCGTCGGCGCGGCCAAGGCCCTCGAGGCACGGATGCCCGACCTGGCCCGTGACACCTATCGCGACGCGCTCTACGCCGGGCTCACTGCGGGGCGGCTGGACGACGACAGCGTGCTGCAGCAGGTGGCGCAAGCGGTTCGCTCGATGCCCGAGCCGACGAGGGCATCGCGTGCCGACGCGTTGCTGCGCGGCCTCGCCACGGTCGTCGCCGACGGCTACGGCGCGGGTGTCGGCTCCCTGCGCCACGCGATCCGCGACTACACGAGGCATCCGGTGGACACGAACGAGGCCATCGCGTGGCTGCCGCTCGCCTGCCGGATGGCCCATGACAGCTTCGAGTTCGACGCATGGTCGACTCTGTCGGAGACCCTCGTCGCCGCGTGCGAACGCTCCGGGGCGCTGTCCGTCATGCCGTCCGCGCTGCTGCTACGCCTGTCCAACCGGGTGTACGCCGGCGAGCTGGGCACCGCCGCCGCGCTCGCCGAGCGTGCCGCCGACATCGGCGACGCCTACGGCGGGGCGTTCTTCGCCGGCTACAGCGCCATGGTGATGACGCCGTGGCTCGGCGACGAGGAGGCCACCCTGCGGGTGCTGCGCTCGGTCACCGGCGACCGGGGGCTCGAGGGAGAGGGCAAGGCCACGTCCGCGACCGCCTGGGCGGCCGCCGTCCTCTACAACGGTCTCGGCCGGTTCGAGGAGGCGTTCGCGGCCGGAAGGGCCGGTATCGCGCACCTTGCCGAGATGGGCCTGTCCACCTGGTCGGTCGTCGAGATGGTGGAGGCGGCCTCGAAGCTCGGCATCCGCGACGACGACGTCCGTGGGGCCGTGGACTACCTGCAGGGCCTGGCCGCCGCGGCGCAGACCGACTGGGCGCTGGGGGCCGCCACTCTCGTCACGGCCCAGGTGACAGGCGCCAGCCGGGCGGAGGCGGTGTTCCGGGAGGCCATCTCGCACGCCGAGCGCACGGGCGTGCACATGCTCACTGCGCGAGCCCACCTGCTCCTCGGCGAGTGGCTGCTCGAGCACGGCTCCCGCACCGAGGGACGGCCCCATCTGCGCAGGGCTCACGACATGCTCTCGCGTTTCGGGGCGCACGGGTACGCCGCTCGGGCTGCCCGGGGGCTCGCCTCCAGCGGCGCCCCGGTCGAGTCGCCACGCAAGGCCAGCGGTGTCCCGCTCACCGGCCAGGAGCAGCAGATCGCCGCGCTCGCCGCCGACGGCCTGACCAACCCCCAGATCGCAGTCGCCGTGCACCTCAGCGCACACACCGTCGAATGGCACCTGCGCAAGATCTTCACCAAGCTCGGCGTGCGGTCGCGCCGCGAGATCGCCGGGGCGCTCGGGGCGCTCGGGAGCTCCGGCGTGCCTGGCGAGGCCGACGGCCGGCGCGGGGAGCACCTCCGGGCCGGCCGGCCCCCGGTGGACTAGCCCGGTCGGCGAGGGGCCCGAGGGGACGCTCGCGCACCTCCCGGCCGCTCGGGCCACTGGCCTCACGACCCGTCCACTGTCACAGGTGCGGCACGTGTCCGGTCGACCTCGGAGCGGGGCCTCTGGCCCCGACCGTCACGAGGAAGGAACGACCATGGACGAGCTGGAGAACCTCGAGGTGCAGGTGGACGCGGAGCTGGCGCTCGTCGAGGCAAGTGTGGACCCCGTCGGGGAGGACGAGCCGGAGGCGGCCCCCTACGCGGCCCGTCTGCACTCGCTGCACGCAGCCGTCATCTCGCTCGAGTCGGGCCAGCGACCCACTCCCTGAGCCCCGCGCACCGCAGCCCCGGAGCAAGACCCTGTGTGCCTCCCGCGGTCCCGCGCCTTCGGGCGTGTGGCCCCGCGGGAGGCGCAGCACGTTCGCCGATGCGTCACTGGTCGCTCACGCCGCCGGCCCGGACCGCGCCTCGGCTGGGCCCGCGCCGGCGAGCCAGTCCCTGAACGACGTCCGGCTCTGGCGCCATCGGGGCAGCAGCGCCTCCGAGTCCGGATCCAGGACGGCGTCGAGGTAGCGGGCGTTGCCGTCCGCCACGACGGGGCGGCGGTCGCTGCCCGCTTCGAGGACCTGGCGGGCCAGCTCGTCGAGGAAGTGGATCTCCGGACCCGCGATCTCGAAGGCGCCGTTGATCGGAGCGTCGAGTGCGAGTCGGCACAGCCGCGAGGCGACGTCCGTCGCGGCCACCGGCTGGACGCGTACGGGTGGCAGGTGGACCGCGTGCGTCGTCGACGCGCGCTCGACGAGCAGGGGGAGCGTCTCGTGCAGGACCGTGGTCCGCAGGACGCTGTGCGGCGTGGCCGCCGCGAGGACGAGGCGCTCCTGGGCCGCCTTGCTGCGGAAGTACGGGCTGTCGATGCGGTGCGCGCCCAGCGCCGAGAGCATGACGTGGTGGGCCACGCCGAACCGCTGCCCGGCCCACAGGATGTTCGTCGTGCACGTCTCGAAGAAGGCCGCCGGCGGCTCGTCGTCGTACGGCGACCATGACACGTTGGTGACGTCGATGACGACGTCCGCGCCGTTCACCGCCTCGGCGAGTCCCTGCCCGGTGTACGCGTTCACCCCGGTTCGCCGGGTCGCCACGCGCACCTCGGCGCCGTGGTCACGCAGCCGCGCCACGAGCTTGGAGCCGACGAGGCCGGTGCCACCGACCACCACGGCGATCATGACGCGCCCCGGCTCGCAGTGCGGATGTCGCGGCCGCGGCAGCGGTCGCGCCTCGGCTCCGGGCCTTCGACGCCCTGGTGCTGGTGAGCGGCTCCTTCAGCCGGAAGTGCGGGTCCCATCTCTGCTCCTCGAGGTAGTTCGGGTGGCTTCCCGGGTCTCGACCGTGCGAGCGGGCCGGGCGTGACGCCCTTCCTCCGGTGGCTCACCTGTCACGCGGTGGCGACCTCCCCGGTCAGAGGCACGCACGGAGGCAGGTCGAGTCGCAGGTAAGGACGGGACGAACCGGGTTTCACCGGGGCGGCGCAGCCGCCAGTCCGGAAGCAGAGAGCGACTGGTCCCACTCGTCACCCTCCTCTGTCACATCCGCGGGCTCGCCGCGGTCACACCAACGCAGACATCAACATCCAGAGAGGTGAACCCCCATGAAGATCGTCGTCATCGGCGGAACGGGCCTGATCGGCTCGAAGGTCGTGCGGACGCTCGACGAGCACGGGCACGAGGCGGTCGCGGCCTCCCCGCAGACCGGCTGCAACACCATCACCAACGAGGGGGTCGAGGAGGCGCTCGCCGGGGCCGACGTCCTCGTTGACGTGACGAACTCCCCGTCCTTCGCCGACCAGGACGTGCTGGACTTCTTCACGACCTCGACGACCAACCTCGTGGCAGCCGCGCGTGAGGCCGGGATCGGGCACTACGTCGCCCTCTCGGTCGTCGGCTGCGACCGCCTGCCCGAGAGCGGGTACCTGCGAGCGAAGGTGGCCCAGGAGAGGCTCATCGCGGACTCAGGGATCCCGTACTGCATCGTGCGCGCCACGCAGTTCTTCGAGTTCAGCAAGGCCATCGCCGACTCCGCGACGGTCGACGGACAGGTGCACCTGCCGACGGGGGAGTACCAGCCCATGGCCTCCGACGACGTGGCTGCCGCCGTGGTCCGTCAGGTCGAGGCCGAGCCGGTCAAGGGAGTCGTCGAGACCGGTGGGCCCACGAGGTACCGGATGAGCGACTTCATCGCCATGAACCTGAAGCGGCTCGGTGATTCGCGCGTCGTCGTGGGTGACCGCCACGCGCAGTACTTCGGCACCCAGATCGACGACGAGAGCCTCGTGCCCGGGCCCGACGCCGTGCTCGGCGAGATCACCTACGAGCAGTGGGCTGCGTCGAACGCCGGCTGACTCCCTCTCGGCCCGCTCCGACGTCTCGGTCCGCCGTGACGTCGGGGCGGGCTCGTCTCGTTCGGCGACACAGTGATCCGCAAGGAGTGGAGGCAGTCAGGTGACCGTGCAAGCACGCCCGCGGCGTCGACCCATGCAGGCACGGCGCCTGGACGAGGCCCACCGCACCGCCACGCCGCTCGAGCTGCTCTTCGACCTCACGTTCGTGGCGGCGGTGTCGCAGGCCGCAGATCGGCTCGCCCATGCCACCCTCGCGGGGAACGCTGCGAGCGCCGTCGGGCCGTTCCTCATGGTCTTCTTCGCCATCTGGTGGGCGTGGATGAACCTCACGTGGTTCGCCTCGGCCTATGACACCGACGACGTCGCCTACCGCCTTGCCGTCTTCGTCCAGATGGCCGGCGTGCTCGTGCTCGCAGCCGGCGTGGGCGCAGCCTTCGACGGCGACTTCGCGGCCGTCACGGCGGGCTACCTCATCATGCGGCTCAGCCTCTTCAGCCTCTGGGTCCGTGCCGCTCGCCAGCACCCGGCGGGGCGGGGCACCTGCTCCCGGTACGCGGTGGGCATCGCCGTGGCCGAGGTGCTGTGGCTGGCGCGGCTCGCCACTCACGGCGCCGGCGGGACGATGTCGTTCGCGGCGCTGGCAGCCCTCGAGCTCCTCGTGCCCGTCTGGGCCGAGCGGCGGGGACCGACGAGCTGGCACCCGCATCACATCGCCGAGCGCTACTCGCTGTTCACCCTGATCCTCCTGGGCGAGAGCATCCTCGCCGGGACGACTGCCGTCGCGGCCGTCGTCGAGCTCGCTTGGAGCTTAGGCCTCGTCGCCGTCTCGGCCGCTAGTCTCGTCCTCGTCGCGGCCCTCTGGTGGCTGCACTTCGCCGTTCCGGCAGGTGCGGGCCTCGAGGCCCGGCGCAGCTGGTCGTTCGTCTGGGGCTACGGCCACTTCTTCACGTTCGCAGCTCTCGCCGCGCTCGGTGCCGGCCTCGAGGTCGTGGTCACCAGCAGCGTGCGTTCGGGCTCGTCGGTCGCCCCCGTCGCACCGCAGCTCGCGGTGGGGTCCGTCGCCCTTCCCGCGGCGGTGTGCCTCGTGGCCGTGCAGCTCCTCCGCGTACCGGACGTCGAGGGACACTCCCGTCGCGGCCTGCGGCGCAGAATGGCTCCCGCCGCGACGGCCACCGTCGCGCTCGCTGTCGCCACAGGCTGCGCAGACCGGCTCGACCCGACCGTCGGGATCGCCGCCGTCGCCACCGTCGTCGCCGCCGTCGCGGTGGCAGACGAGATCACCCGGCTGAAGAGGAGGTACTGACATCGCACACATCATGAGCGCGCAAGGCGGATCCACCCGTCGTCTCGTCATCCAGACGACGGGGCGTCCGTCCGGCGCCGACACTCCGGGGAGCCAGTCATGCCAAAGCAGCCCGGCCCCTCGGCCTCGAGATCCACATCGAGACCACCCGTGGACGGTCGCGGCCGTCAGCCGCGATCTGCGGGCGCGACGTACTCGAAGGTCAGACCGGCGGTGGACTGCTCGTCCTCGGTCGGAAGCTGCATGAGCGCCAGGGCCTGCGCCTTGAGTCCGTACATCTCGCCGACAGCCGCACCGAGCAGCGCCGGGCTGCCGTTGAAGGCCCGCTCGAGGTGGCCGAGGAGTGCGCAGTAGGAGACGTTGAAACGCTCTTGCGCGACGCGCACCTCGCTGCCGGGCTCGTGGTCGGCCGTTCGCGGGTTCGGTCGCATCGGCCACACGCCGTCCCAGTCAACGGTCACCGGCTCACCGCTCGGCCCGGACGACGGCGTGTCGCCGCGCTGGAAACGCCGGCCCAGCTTGAGCTCGAGCACCCGAAAGTAGTGCCCGACCTCGTCCCGGTCGGGGTGGAACATGTCGTGGTCCCCGTCCCACACATCGCGGTGATCGGCGCCTTCGCCCTGCTCGACGATCTCGCCGAGCGCCAGGAGTGCTGAGTCGAGTCCGTCGACCGCGATGATGCGGCCCGCCCCGCCGTAGGGAGCTGTCGGCGTCGCCTGCCGAGCCGGGTCGCCGCTGAACACGGCTCCCTCGCCGAGCTCCGCGCACAGGTCGACCAGACCCGCGCGGATCGCCGCGTAGAACTGGCCGATCGTCTCGTAGCCCTCGCTCTCGGGCGCCGCCCCTCGCACCGAGGGCCGCTCGATCCGCAGCAGCAGCTCGATCGCCTGTGGGCCGAACGGGAGGAGCTCCACGTCGAAGGACCGGTCGGCGTGCGGCAGTGTCGTGGGGTAGGCGGGCAGGAGCCGGGGGGAGTCGAGAACCGGACGGCCGCCCACCGCGTTGAGCAGGTTGGCGGCGAGGGTGAGGTGCAGCATCTCCTCGATGACGATGCTCTCGACGACCTCGGCGGCGGCCTTGTTGCGCTGCGGATCCAGCGAGTAGAGGGCGCACAGGTAGGGCGGCAGCGTGGCGTGCTCGAGCTCGATCGCCCACTGCAGGTGCTCGCGCAGGCTCTCGATGCTGTCGATCCGAGCCGGCGACAGGGGGGCGCGGGATGTCATCTGGTTCATGTTCTCTCCGACCGACCACGAGCCACGAACGTGACGAGTCACCGGCCTCCGACACCCCCGGTCATACGTGGCGACGACGCACGAACCACGAGCAACCATGAACGATCCTCAACGACCCACGCGGACCGAAGAGCGTGGTTGGAATGTCCTCGTGACCGTTGGTCTGTCCAGCTCCGCCGCGCCCAGAGTGAATCGGCCCGTGAGGCGGTCGACGGTTGATGGTGTCGCGATCGGTGCGCCACAGCGGCAGACATGGCAGGCTCTGTTGCTGTCAAACGGCGGGGTGCCGGTCTTCAGACGGCCGCGCAGGATGCGGATCCACCGGTTCGCGAGCTGTCCTGACGCAGCGTGGTGGCTCATCTCGCGGGTGCGGATCTGCTGGTGGTAGGCCTTGGCGCCGGGTGAGCCTCGCGTCGAAGAGATCGCCCACTGCTGCGCGGCGTCGGCGAGGTGTGTTGCGCGCGTGCCGCGACAGGACGACCTTCTTCCTGCCGGCGGCTTCAGTGATCCGGTCAGGTTGCGCGACCAGCGATGACCCGTCAGATGCCGCCGAACGACAGCGCCGTCCATGACAGCGACATGAACGTGAGCAGCAGGAGAGCGCCATCAGGAACAGCCAGACCAGCGCGACTCCCGCGGAGACGAGCACCCGGGTCCGCAGTCTCATCGGGACAACCGCGCTCCGCGTCGGGCAAGGTGTCGAGCCAAGAGCCGCTGCCACTGATCACGGCAAGGAGACGAATGATGACGAGGGACCACGTCGATGCTGGGATGACCGCAGAACCGCCGCCGCCCACCCAGGAGGACGTGCTCGGGTACGTCGACAGCCTGTCGAACTGGGGACGGTGGGGCGAGGACGACGAGCTCGGCACGCTGAACCACATCAGCGACGAGGTCCGGCTGGCGGCGGCGCGGGCCGTGCGTCACGGCAGGAGCGTGTCGTGCGGATGGGAGGTGGCCGTCCCGGAAGAGATGGAGCGGTCGACGACGACGTGCCCGTGCTTCGCGGACCTGCCGGGTGCTGAGACGATGCCGCTGCCCGGGTTCCGCAACGACCGGCGCTGGGGCTATTCGAACGAACGGCTCGGCATCCTCTTCCACGGCAACACGATCACCCACCTCGACTCGCCCTGCCACATCTTCTGGGACGGCCTGATGTACAACGGACGACCGCACTCGCTGGTCGACGCCGAGACGGGATCGGCGTGGGCCGCCGTCACGGCCGCCGCGAGCGGGATCGTCACGCGGGGTGTCCTGCTGGACATCGCGAAGGTCCGCGAGGTGCCGTGGCTGGAACCGGGTGAGGGAGTGTTTCCGGACGATCTCGAGAGGGCCGAGCGTCGCCAGGGTGTAGGCGTGCGACCCGGCGATGCGGTCCTCCTGCGGACCGGTTACGGCCGCCTCCGGCACGAGGCGGGAGCATCGGGCGGCGTCACGCAGCCTGGCTGGCACGCGTCCTGCCTGCCGTGGCTGCACGACCGGCAGGTCGCGCTGATCGGTGCCGACACCCCTCAGGACGTCCAGCCGTCGGGGTACGACGACCTGGCGATGCCCGTTCACACCGTGGGCCTCGTCGCGATGGGTCTGTGGCTGCTGGACAACTGCGACCTGGAGGACTGCGCGACGACCGCTGCCGAGCTCGGTCAGTGGGACTTCCAGCTCGCCGTCGCTCCGGTCCGCTTCGCCGGTACCTCCGGCAGCCCGGTCAACCCCATCGCGACCTTCTGACCGCGCCACTGTCACCCGGCCTACCCCGGTGGGCCCCGCGCCTGCTACGTGAACGCTGAGGCAGCTCAGCCCTCCCGAGACGTGGGCGTAGCCGGTGCCAGACGGATGGCGGACCAGGACACCGGGGGCAGGGTCGCGGTCAGGGTCGAGCCGGCGACGAGGGCGGCCGTGGTCAACGCCTCCGGGCGGACTCGCTCGGGGTCGTCGGCCGTGTTCCTGGCGTACGGGTCGTCCCCGCCGACGGTCCAGGCCTCGACCACCTCGAGGGCGCCGAGACCGGCGAGAGCGACGGTGAGGTCCAGCGACCCGTTGACGTCGCGGTTCACCGCGAAGATCGTGACCTCCCCGGTCTGCGTGTCATGGGTCGCCACCGCGTCGAGGACGGGCACCGCGCCGAAGCGCTGGGTCTCGTACGTGGGGCCCTGGGGCTCGACGCGCAGCACCGTGCCCTGCGCGAGCCGGGAGGTGAGCGCGAACGGGTGGAAGATCGTCTGGCGCCAGGCCCGGCCCCCGGGTTCGGTCATGATCGGGGCGATGACGTTGACGAGCTGGGCCTGGCAGGCCGCGGTGACGCGGTCGCTGTGGCGCAGCAGCGAGATCAGCAGGTTGCCGACGACGACGGCATCCGCGGCGTTGTAGTGGTCCTCGATGACGGGCTGCGCCACCTCCCACGAGGTCGGCTTCTCGGCGTTCTCGAACCGGCTGAGGTACCACACGTTCCACTCGTCGAACGAGATGTTGATGCGCTTGCGGCTCTTGAGCCGGGCTCCGACGCTGTCGGCGGTGGCGACGACGCTGTCGACGAAGTGGTCCATGTCGACGGCAGACGCGAGGAAGCTGCCGAGGTCGCCGTCGTGCTCCTCGTAGTAGGCGTGCGCCGAGATCGCGTCCACCTGGTCGTAGGCCAGCTCGAGCACCGTGGCCTCCCACGAGCCGAACGTCGGCATGCCGGAGCTGGAGCTGCCGCAGGCCACGAGCTCGAGGCCCGCCTCGGCCGAGCGCAGGGCACGGGCGACCTCCGCGGCGAGGCGGCCGTACTCGTGCGCGGTCTTGTGGCCGGTCTGCCACGGGCCGTCCATCTCGTTGCCGAGGCAGAACATCCGGATGCCGTGCGGTTCCTTGGCGCCGTTGCTACGGCGCAGCTCCGCGAAGTGGGTGCCCTCGGGCTGGTTGAGGTACTCGTGCACGTCGAGGGCCTCCTGGACGCCGCGGGTGCCGAGGTTGAGGGCGTACATGATCTCGACGCCGGCCTTGTCCGCCCAGCGGGCGAACTCGTCGATGCCGACCTCGTTGGTCTCGAGGCCGTGCCAGGCG
>NZ_JBNDHY010000119.1:0-13393 GCF_056755315.1 Monashia sp. HAY1-2A | reverse complement strand
CGACGTCGGGGTGCAGTGCCAGGGCTCGCGGCGTCGTAGAACCCTGGCCCGTAACGACATTGAGCACGCCATCGGGCAGACCTGCCTCGAGCGCGAGTTCCGCCACCCGCAAGGCCGACAGCGACGACAGCTCCGATGGTCGCACCACGATGGTGCATCCAACCGCCAGAGCGGGAGCCACCTTCCATGCCAGCAGGGTCATGGGGAAGTTCCACGGCACGACCACGCCAACCACTCCAACCGGTTCGCGCGTGACGAGCGCGAGCGCATTGCTGCCAACCTCGGGCACCTCACCAGTCAGCTTGTCCGCCCACTCGGCATACCAGCGGTAGCACGCGACGGTCGTCCGCATCTCGATCGAATGCGCATACTCGATGGGCTTACCCATCTCGAGCGAGACCAACAAGGCAAGCTCGTCGCGGCGAGCCTCGATGACATCGGCGAAACGGTGCAGCACACGCTTCCGATCCGCAGGGGACATCCGGGACCAGGGCGAATCGGCAAAGGCACGCCGGGCCGCCGCGACCGCCATGTCGACATCGACGGCCGTCCCGTCCGGGACTGTCGCCAAGGGCTTTCCGTCTCGAGGCGCCAGGACCTCCATCACGCGTCCGTCCGCCGCCGGCCGGCAGCGACCATCGATGACCATCAGCCGGGGCGGGGCCAGCGATTCCGCTTGGGCGCGCCACATCTCTGCTGTCTGTCCGGCTGGCATCGGGTGACCCTTCGTTGCGAGGAGGTTCGCGGGTGGGCCTCCTCAGCAGACGGATCCATGCTCAGGAGGCGGTTCGCTGGTAGACGCGGGTGCGTTTTTCTACAGGTGTCCAACTTAAGCCCGGGCCGAAGAGTCGTCAAGCGCTCAAGAGTCGCCCGCCACGACGCCAGACATGTCGGTCACGCTTTCGATAAGGGTTGGCTCTGGGTCCAAGGGGTGCGGCCCAGCGCGAAGTGGCGAAAGCAGCCCCGCCGCTACGAGCTGAGTCGCCGAGCAGCCGGGCCACACCCGAAGGCCCGATGCCGTGCAGGCCCAGCAGCGAGGTCCCGGTCGCCGCGACGAGCTGCTACAGCTCGGTGTCGGCGGCCTTCTTCTTGGCATGGATCCGCTCCAGGCCGGCCACCAGCTCCATGGCCACGCGCTTGCGGGTCTTGCCCACGGCGTCCCGCGCCCGGACCCCCGGCCAGCAGCGCCTTGGCTTGGGCGGAGCACGGTGTCTAGTGAGATCCGGCCCGATGTAGCTGGCCTGCCATCGTTTCGAGGGCAATCTTCGCAAGTATCCGAAACCCTCGGCGGTTCGGCCTACTTGACACTCTGGTCGCCGTCCTGCGTGCTGCCGGACGGGCAGCGGCGGCGAGCGAGTCCGGCAATCTGCGTGCGAGGCCGAGTGGCTTACCGCCCCTACCCCTCCACTCGTGTCCCTCGACGTCCCTCGCACCCATAACGGCGAAACCGCAGGTCAGGGGCACTATCCGACGCGCTGAGCACAGAGCTGGCGGGGGGACTCGAACCCCCAACCACCTGTTTACAAGACAGGTGCGCTGCCAATTGCGCCACGCCAGCGGTACCGGTGGAGCGACTATCGCCCCGCCCGGTCGGGCGCCAGCGTAACCGAGCACTAGCCTCCGGGCCCAGACCGGTCGAGGAGCGGAGCCCTGCCCCACCATGGAACCAGGGCGACACATGAAGGACGGCCCCGCGGGACCCAGGGGTTGGTCGCGCGAGGCCGTCCGGTCAGGCTCGGTCAGACAGCGTCACGGCAGACGCAGCACCTGGCCGACGTAGATGAGGTTCGGGTTGTGCACCCGAGCCTTGTTCGCAGCGTACAGCGTCTTCCAGCCGCCGGAGACGTGGTACCGCTGCGCCAGCGTGCCCAGCGTGTCGCCCCGACGGACGGTCACCCGCTTGCCGGTTCCGGCGTAGCTGTTGACCTTCTTCGTCGTCTTCTTCGTCGCGTAGGTCTTCTTCTTCGAGACCTTCTTCTTCGTCGTGACCGGCTTGCGGTCGCTCGAGCGCGACGCGGCGGCGTCGGCGCCACCGTTGGCTCGGGTCAGACCCGCGCGCTTGGAGCAGACCGGCCACGCACCGGGGCCCTGCACGGCGAGGACCTTCTGGGCGATGGTGATCTGCTCGGCCTTGCTCGCGAGGTCGGCGCGGGAGGCGTAGGCGCGACCGCCGAAGCCGACCCAGGTGCTGCTCGAGAACTGCAGGCCGCCGTAGTAGCCGTTGCCGGTGTTGATGTGCCAGTTGCCACCGGACTCGCACTGGGCGACCGCGTCCCACACGGTGGCGGCCTTGGCCGACCCGGCGGCGGTGACGCCACCGACGACGGTGGCCGCTCCGGCGATGCCGACTCCGGCGATGCGCTGCTTCATCGAGACCCGCTTGGCGGCAGCATGCTTGGACAGGTACTGCATAGGGGTATTCCTTCCTGACGCGCGCCTGCGGGGTTAGCTGTCGGGTTGGGGACGTCAGGTGCCCTGCCGCGGCTGCGGCTTCACCCCAAGGTCAGTCGAGTCGGCCCTCGACCGTCGGCGAACGACGGTCTTCGACATGACAACTCACTGACCACACTGGGTCCCCCGTCCTCGCCCGGCCCACGGGTGTGGGCTGCGTCCCTGGCTGGCGAGGCTCGGCGCGCTCAGGGACCGGATTGCTGGGTGTCCATGTGAAGTTATCCAGCGTGCCGTGTGGAGGCCGGACGCACGGCGCCTACCGGTGGTGGACACCCCGGAAACCCGAGACCACCCCTTTCCGGCCCGGAGAACCGGGACCGCCGAGGCACGACGGTACGTGACGAGTGAATGAACCACAACCCGATCCGAGATGATTTCGTGATCTTCTCGAGATCTGGCCTTGACCGAACGGGGCCGATCGGCAAGGACCGGACGGCGGCCGCCACGGACGCCGCCACACCCACCCCGCGAGCGCTTCAGCGGGTGAACGGGTTGCCGCTGAAGGGCAGCCAGGTCAGGCTCGAACCTTGGTCGACGGCGACGAGCCCGACGACGAGCCCGGCAACGACCAGTGCCACCGCGACGACCTGCGACGGTGTCCCCACCGGCACGAGCCGGCGCACGATCGAGCGGGACCCGCGGCGCAGCGACACCCCGCCGGGACCCCACCACAGCATGGCGAGCCCCGCGATGCCACCGACGGCGAGCGTCGTCGGCGATCCCGGCCCGAGGTCGGAACCGGTGGCACCGGCCAGCAGGAACGCCGTCGCGAAGATGCCCGCGAGCGCCACCGCGAGCGGCAGCACCAGGCTCACGGCCGTGGCGACGGCGCCGACGAGGAGGTGCCACGGACTCGTCACGACGGCGAGCGGGATGTCGGTGCCGCGGCGGCCATGGGCGTACCGACGGAACACGAGCGCGGACACCGACCGGTCGGTGGCGCGGGCGACGACGGACCACACGAGCAGCGCGAGGAACGCGTACCCCGGCCAGGACATCAGGGCGCCGACCCAGGCGATGCCCGCGGCCCCGAGCAGCCCGGTGCGCATGGCCAGGCCGATGCGGGGGTCACCCTCGCGCGGGGCCTGCTCGGGTTCCTCCTCGTCCCAGTCGTCGTCCCAGTCGTCGGGCCCGGCGCCCGGGCCGTGGCGCTCGTCGTAGAGGTCCCGGCCACGGTCACCGTCCCACGGTGCCGGGTCGTGCTGGGGCGCGGCGCTGCGACGCGGCCCGCTCGGCGGCGGCGCCCACCGGACGTCGTCCGGGGCGGGCCGCGTCAGGAACGGCGTCGGCGACGGGCTCGGCGGCGGGGCCACCGGCGGCAGGACCGCGGTACCGCGGTCCGGGAAGACCTGCGTGTCGCCCGCGGCGTCGAGGACCTCGGTGCGCCCGTCGTCCCACGGGGCGCTCGGGGAGGGCACGGTGGCCGCCCGCCCGGCGGCGTACTGCTCGAGGGCGGCGATGACCTCGTCGGCCTGCGGCCGGCGGGCCGGGTCGGGCGAGAGGGAGGCACGCAGCAGCGGCACGAGACGGGGATCGACACCGTCGACGTCGACGTCACCGGCGCGCACTCGGCTCAGCACGGCGTCCATCCGCGAGCGCCCGAACGGGGGGCGACCGGACGCGGCGTACGTGATCGTCGCCGCCCAGCCCCACCAGTCGGTGGCGTCGGTGATCGGGGCACCCTCGACGAGCTCGGGCGACAGGTAGCCGGGCGTGCCCATGACCAGACCGCCGACGGTGTGCCGGACGTCGTCCTGCACGTGCGCGATGCCGAAGTCGATGAGGACCGGCTCGCCCTCCTCGACGAGGACGTTGCCGGGCTTGATGTCGCGGTGCACGACGCCGCACGCGTGGATCGACCGGATCGCCTCCGCGACGCCTCGCGCGAGGCTGACGAGCTCGCCCGGATGGAGCGGGCCGTGCTCCTCGACGATCTCGTCGAGCGCCGGCCCGGGCACGTAGCGGGTGACGATGTACGGGCGCGGGCCCATGACGTCGGCGTCGATGACGCTCGCGACGCGCGGGTCGCGGACGCGCGAGAGCGTCTCGACCTCACGCATGAGGCGCTGCCGGGCGTCGGCGTCGTGGGCCACGTGCGCCCGCAGCACCTTGATGGCGACGGCACGCCCGCGCGGGTCGAGGGCGAGGTGCACGACGCCCATGCCGCCCTCGCCGATCTCCTCGACGAGGCGGTACGGTCCGATGCGCCCGGAGCCGTACGCGTCGCGGCCGGCGCCGATGGGCACGCCGCCGGTGCGCGGGCCGGTGCGCCGGCCGGACCGCGGAGCGGCGACCCGCTCGGTCCGGTCGTACGCAGTCATGCTCCTACGGTATGCGACCGCAGGGGGTGTCGCCGACGACCTCGGCGCGTGGCGCAGGTCGGCTCAGCGGGAGATGTAGTCCCGCAGCTGGTCACGCTCGGACTGCAGCTCGGACAGCCGGTGCTTGACGATGTCACCGATGCTGACGATGGCGGTGAGGCGGCCCTCGTCGTCGAGGATCGGCACGTGGCGCACCCGCTGCTCGGTCATCGTCGCGGCGAGGTCGGCGATGTTGTCCGCGGCGGTGCCCGTGGACACCTCGCTCGTCATGATCTGCGACACCGGTGCGTCGAGGATGCCGGCCCCGGCGGCGTGCAGGTGCCGTACGACGTCGCGCTCGCTGACGATGCCCTCGACGGTCGTGCCGTCGGAGCTGACGACGACGGCTCCGATGCGGTGCTCGTCGAGCACGGCGAGCAGCCCGGACACCGTCTCGTCGGGCCGGACGGTGACGACCCCGCCGCCCTTCGCCCTCAGCACGTCAGAAATCTTCACGGCGACCTCCTTCACCTCGGGTGAGTGCCCCGGACACGTGCCTCCGTCGATCTCGACGACCCTGCGCGGTGCCCTGACTCGACCCTAGAGCGCACGCCGACGGGGCGCCACCGTTCCCTCGTTAGAGTGAGACCGATCCGCCGGCACGTCCTCGCGCCGACGCGACCGCCGCGGTCCCGCCCGTCGCCACCCGAGTCGTCTCGGTGGGTATGCCGGGTGGTGGCCAGGCAGCACGACCTGCACGACGTCACCCGCGGCGTCGCGCCCCAACGACAGGAGCTGATCCCCGGTGCCGTCCGACCGGCAGACCTTCGACCTCGTCATCGCGGCGAACCGCCTCCCCGTCGACAAGGTGGTCCTCGACGACGGCGCCAGCGAGTGGCGCCGCTCCCCCGGCGGTCTCGTCACCGCGATGGAGTCGGTGATGCGCTCGCAGCCCGGCGCGTGGGTGGGCTGGGCCGGGGACTCCGGCGAGGCGCCCGAACCGTTCGACGAGCACGGCATCCACCTGCACCCGGTGGCGCTGTCCGCCGACGAGGTCCGCGACTACTACGAGGGCTTCTCCAACGACACCCTGTGGCCGATCTACCACGACGTCATCGTGCCGGCCACCTTCCACCGCGAGTGGTGGGCCGCCTACCAGGCCGTCAACGAGCGGTTCGCCCGCGCCGTTGCGGAGGTGGCCGCCGAGGGCGCCCGCGTCTGGGTGCAGGACTACCAGCTCCAGCTCGTCCCGGCCCTCGTGCGCCGGCTGCGACCCGACGTGCGGATCGGCTGGTTCAACCACATCCCGTTCCCGCCGGTCGAGCTGTTCGCCCAGCTGCCGTGGCGAGCCCAGCTGCTCGAGGGGCTGCTCGGCGCCGACTTCCTCGGCTTCCAGCGCCAGGCCGACGCCCGCAACTTCGTCCGCGCGTGCCGGCAGCTGCTCGGGGCACCGACGAAGCGGGACCTCGTCACGGTCGAGGGCACCGGGCGGCGCGTCCGGGCAGCGGCCATCCCGATCTCCGTCGACTTCCACGGCCTGGAGGAGCTGGCCAGGACCCCCGAGGTCATGGCGCGGGCGCGCGAGATCCGCGAGAGCCTCGGCAACCCCGAGGTGCTCATGCTCGGCGTCGACCGCCTCGACTACACCAAGGGCATCCGGCACCGCCTCAAGGCCTACGAGGAGCTGTTGTCCGAGCGGCGCCTCGGCCCACCGGAGGTGACGCTCGTCCAGGTCGCGACGCCGAGCCGTGAGCGCGTCGACGCCTACCGCAACCTCCGGGCGGAGATCGAGCAGACGGTGGGCCGGATCAACGGGGACCTCGGCAAGATCGGCGCGCCGGCAGTGCACTACATGCACCACTCGTACCCGCGCGAGGAGATGGCGGCGCTGTTCCAGGCCGCCGACGTCATGCTCGTCACCCCGCTGCGCGACGGCATGAACCTCGTCGCCAAGGAGTACGTGACCTGCCGGTACGACCTCGGCGGCGCCCTCGTGCTGTCGGAGTTCACCGGCGCCTGGCACGAGCTGCACCAGGCCTTCGCGTGCAACCCGCACGACATCGAGGGCCTCAAGCAGACGATCCTGCGCGCCATCAACACTCCGGCCAAGGACAAGCAGCGGATCATGAGGGCGCTGCGCCGACGCGTCGCCGACCACGACGTCCAGCGGTGGGCCGCGCGCTTCCTCGCCGCCCTCGACGCGGCCCCCGACGTGCCGCATCCGGTGCCCGACGACGCGGCCGGCCGCGCGCCCGGGTCCACCCGTCGGGAGGCGACGGCATGAGCGCGTCCGCGCTGCCCGACACAGCCCTCCGGCAGGCGGCGTCGGCGCCGACGCTGCTCGTCGCCACCGACTACGACGGCGTGCTGGCGCCGTTCGACACCGACCCGATGCGCGCCGCGCCCCTGCCCGGCAGCGTCGACACGCTGCGCGCCCTGGCCGGGCTGCCGGGCGTCACCGTCGCCGTTGTCTCCGGTCGCGACCTCGCCACGCTGCGCATCCTGACCCGTATCACCGAGGACGAGCCGCTCGTGCTCATCGGCAGCCACGGCGCGGAGTCCTCGGACGGGCGGGTGCGCGCGGCGATGGAGGCCGCGGCCGTCACCCCCGACGACGAGGTCACCCTCGCCGAGCTGCGCTCAGACATCGAGGCGCTCGTCAAGGAGCGCCACCCCGACGCAGGCATCGAGCACAAGGCGGCCGCGGTCGTGGTGCACACGCGCGGCCTGCCGAGGGAGGTCGGCGATGCGGCCATCGCGGACGCCCGACGCGTGGCCCTCGACCACCAGGGCGTCAAGGTGCTCAAGGGCAAGTCGGTGCTCGAGCTCTCGGTCTCCCACGCGGACAAGGGATCCGCGGTCACCGCCCTCGGCCGGGCGGTCGGCGCCACGGCTCGCGTCTACCTCGGCGACGACGTCACCGACGAGGACGCCTTCATGAGGATGACGCGTCCCGAGGACGTCACGGTCAAGGTCGGCACCGGCTCGACCGCGGCCCGCTACCGCCTCGACGACGAGCCCGCCGTCGCCCGGTTCCTCACCAGCCTGCTCGAGGAACGCCGGGGAACGCACACGGCCGACTGACCGCGGGCGCGCGCGCTGACCGCCGGCGCACGCACGCCACGTTCGCCGCGTCCGGCGTGTCGGGTCAACGGTGCCGGGCGGCGCCCGTCGAGCCGCGCACGACCAGCTCGGGCCGGAACACGTACTCCGCACGCGGAGAAGGCTGCCCGGCGATCTCGTCGAGCAGCGCCCGCACCGTCGCGGCGCTCATCGCGTTGACGCTCTGGCGCACCGTCGTCAGCGGCGGGTCGGTGAAGGCGATGAGCGTCGAGTCGTCGTACCCCACGACCGAGAAGTCGCGCGGCACCTGCAGGCCGCGCTTGCGCGCCTCGCGGATCGCACCGAGCGCCATGAGGTCCGAGCCGCAGACGACAGCGGTCGCCCCCCGGTCGAGCAGCCGCCCGGCAGCGGAGGCCCCGCCCTCCACCGAGAACAGCGACCGCTCAATGAGGTCGTCGACGTCGGGCCGGCCGGTGAGCTCCTGCATGGAGTGGCGGAACCCGGCGATCTTGCGGATGACGGGCACGTACCGGTCCGGGCCGACGGCCAGGCCGATCTCGCGGTGCCCGAGCGCCACGAGGTGCTCGAGGGCCAGCCCCATGGACGCGACGTCGTCGTTGCTGATGAAGGGCGCGTCGACACCCTCGATGTAGCCGTTGACGAGCACGAGCGGCAGCCCCCGCTCGCGCAGCGCGATGTAGCGCTCGGGGTCGGTCATCGTGTCGGCGTGCAGCCCGGAGATGAAGATGATGCCGGCGACGCCGCGCTCGAGGAGCATCTGGACGTAGTCGTCCTCGTGGACTCCCCCGGCCACCTGGGTGCACAGCACCGGCGTGTAGCCGTTCTGCGCGAGCGAGCTCTCGATGATCTGCGCGAACGCGGGGAAGATCGGGTTGGTCAGCTCCGGGACGATGAGTCCGACGAGACCGGCGCTCTTGCGCCGCAGGCGGCTCGGTCGGTCGTAGCCGAGGACGTCGAGGGCCGTCAGCACCGCCTGCTTCGTCGACTCGGCCACGCCGGGCTTGCCGTTGAGCACGCGCGACACCGTCGCCTCGGACACGTTCGCCTGCTCGGCGATGTCGCGCAGCCGTGCCTTCACCTCAGTGCCCTCTCCGTCGGACGTGCCTGGCGCCGCCGTCGGTGGGCCTCCACGTCCAGATGCGCACCCCCGGGCCGGTCGCCGACAGTGTGACAGCACGGGCGCCGATCTTCGGACGGTGTCCGTACGCCGACGTGCCCTCCTCGATGCCGCCGAGGTGGCGCCTGTCGACCACGACGGGCTCGTGGGCGGCGCGGGCGACGTGGACGAGGGCCACCTCGTCGGCCGTCTCGCGGAGGAAGACGATGGCATCACCCGCGGCGTGCACCCAGCGCAGACCGCCGTGCCGAAGCGCGGCGGACCGCCTCCGGGCCGAGATCAGTCCTCGGTAGGTCCCCAGGATCCTGGTGTCCCAAGCCGACTCGTCCCACGGCATCGGACGGCGGCCGTCCTCGCCGAAGCTGCCCCGCATGCCGATCTCGTCACCGTAGGTCAGCATGGGCATCGACGGTAGCGTGAAGAGCAGGCCGGCGGCCGCGTCGACCCTGCGGTCGTCGTCGCCGACGAGGGTGCGCACGCGGGTCGAGTCGTGCGAGCCGACGAGGTTGAACGAGTGGACGAGCGAGGACCACGCGATGCGGGAGGTGAAGTCCCGCATCGTCTCGACGACGGCGTCTGCTTCGAGCAGCGGCACGGGCACCGGCGCGCCGAGGAAGTTCGGGTCCCCGGTCTCCTCGCGCAGCCACGTCCACACCGGCTTGCAGAACCCGGCGTAGTTCATGACGCCGTGCCAGCCGTCACCCGGCATGTCGACCGTGTAGTCGTGGACGTGCTCGCCGACGAGGAGCGCCTCCGGTGCCCATCGCCCCAGCGCGTCGCGCATCTGGGCGGCCACCTCGTGGTTGACGTCGGTGGCGCGCCACCGGCCGGTCATGTTCGCGACGTCGACGCGCCAGCCGTCGAGCCCGCCCGAGCGCCCCAGCCACTTGCGCACGACACCGGAGCGGTCCTCGAAGAGGCGCCGGCGGAGGCCGTGGTTGAGGTGGTTGAGCTTGGGCAGGGACTTCACGCCGAGCCACGAGACGTAGTCGTGGCCCTGCCAGATGTAGTAGTCGCGCTCCGGGGTCCCCTTGCCGTTGGGTCCGGACGCCGTGAGGAACCACTCGTGCGCGTCGCCCGTGTGGTTCGTCGTGAAGTCCCCGAGGACCTTCATCCCCCGCTCGTGCGCGGCGGTCGTCAGGCGACGCAGCGCGGCATCGCCCCCGAGCAGCGGGTCGACGGCCTCGAAGGAGGACGCGTCGTAGCGGTGGTTGGAGCGGCCCGGGAAGAACGGCGTCAGGTACACGACGTCGACGCCGAGGGACTCGAGGTGGTCGAGGCGCTCGACGACGCCGTCGAGGTCGCCGCCGTAGAGCTGGTGGGCGATGGCGCGCCGGCTCGTGTCCACCGGGTCGTCCCACGCCGCCGGCACCGCCCAGTCGGGCACGGCGCGGCGGTCGGCCCGGGCCGACCGGGCGAACCGGTCGGGGAAGATCTGGTAGACGACGGAGCCCTGGGCCCACGCCGGCGCCGGGCGCTCGTGCGCGACGAGGCGGAAGTCGCTCGCGTCGGGCACGTCGCGCAGGTGCACGCCGGTGCCGTTGAGCCATGCGTACCTCGTCGGGCCACCGGCGAGCAGGAACCGGTAGGTCGTCACCGGGTTGTGGCAGACGAGGCTCGCCTTCCACCACGCGTCGGTGGCCGTCGTCCGCACGAGGCGCGCCCTGGCGAACTGCTGCTCGCCGTCCGGCGCCGTACGCACGTGCACGGCGTCGACCTCGCACTCGAGCGGCACGCGCACGAGCAGGTCGACGGTGTCGCCCAACCGTGGCGTGAGGTTCGAGACGTAGCGGGCGGAACCGTCGTGATGCGGTTCGGACAGGAGGGTGGGGATCGGTGCGGGGCTCGGGCTCACTTGACCGAGCCCGCGGTGAGCCCGCCCACCAGATACCTCTGGACGGCGAAGTAGAGGGCCATGACCGGCACCGACGCGAGGAGGGCGCCGGCGCAGAACGGGCCGAAGTACTTGTTCTTGTCCGCCTTGAGCAGCGACCACAGGCCCACGGCGAGAGTCTGGTTCTCCGCGTCCTTGAGGAAGATGCTCGCGAGCAGGAACTCGCTGAAGAGGCCGACGAACGACAGCATCGCGACCGTCGCGAGGATCGGCAGGACGAGGCGCAGCGTCATCGTGAAGAAGATGCGCGCGTGGCTGGCGCCGTCGACCTTCGCCGCCTCGTCGAGCTCGCGCGGCACCGTGTCGAAGTACCCCTTGAAGAGCCAGACGTTGGCCCCCATGGCACCACCGAGGTAGGCGATGATGAGGCCGGCCTGGGTGTTGAGGCCGATCGGAGGCACGGAGTCCCCGATGTAGTCGAACGTCAGGTACATCGCCACGAACGCGAGCATGACGGGGAACATCTGCGCCAGCAGGAGCGCCATGAGCCCGCCCCGGCGGCCGTAGAAGCGCATCCGCGAGAACGCGTACGCCGCGGAGGCGCCGATCATCACGCTCGCGAACGCTCCGACACCGCAGATGACGAGCGTGTTCCGGTACCACGACCAGTACGGACGCAGGTCGAACAGCTCGCCGAAGTTGCCGAAACCGGCGTTGTTCGGCAGCAGGCTCGTCGTGCTCAGCGTCCCCGACGGGTTGACCGCCGCCGACACGATGAACACGAGCGGGAACAGCGCCCAGACGAGGGCGACCGCCGCCAGCACGTACTTCCACCACATGCCGGACCGACGCTTCTGCCCGACCGGGTGGATCGCGTTGGCCTGCTCGAGGTCGGCCGAGGTCGTGGCCGTCGTCGTGGTCGTCGCCATGTCAGTTCACCTCTTCCAGGGCCTTGGTCTGGCGGAAGCCGATGAACGACATGACCGCCACGATGAAGAAGATGATGATCGAGATCGCCGCCGCGTAGCCGAAGTTCGGTGCCGCGCTCGTGAAGGCGAGGCGGTACGCGTACGTGATGAGCAGGTCGCTGGACCCGATGGCGCTCTGGCTGCCCTCGAACGGCCCGCCCTCGGTCATGAGGAAGATCAGGCTGAAGTTGTTGAAGTTGAAGGCGAACGAGGCGATGAGCAGCGGCCCGACGGCGACGAGGACGAGCGGCATGATGATCGACCGGACCGTCCGGAAGCCGGTGGCGCCGTCGATGGCCGCGGCCTCCTTGACGTCGCCCGGGACCGACTGCAGCGCACCGGTGCACACGATGAACATGTAGGGGAAGCCGAGCCACAGGTTGGTGATGAGGATCGCCGCCTTGGCCGCCGTGCCGCTGCCGAGCCAGTCGACCGTCAGGCCGGTGACGTTGTTGATGAGCCCGAACTGCTGGTTGAACATCGAGGCCCAGACGAGAGCCGTGACGAAGCCGGGCAGCGCGTAGGGCAGGACGAGGACCGCGCGCATGATCTTCTTGCCCTTGAGCCGGTCGTCGTTGAAGAGCAGGGCGAGGGCGAGCCCGAGCAGGAACGTCGAGAGCACCGACACGGCCGCGAAGACGAAGTTCCACAGCAGGATCTTGAAGAACCCGGAACGCAGCGTCGGGTCGGTCAGCGCGTTCGAGAAGTTCTTGAAGCCGACGCTCTCCTTCCAGCCCTGCGGGAGCCGGTCGTTGGGGTCGGCCAGGTTGACCCACGACGCGTTGTTCGGGCCGTACACCTTCGCGGGCTGCCCGTCGGCGACCGGCCGGCTGTCGGTGAGCCGGTCGGTGCTCGCGTCGTAGCTGACGGCCGGCTTGCCCTCGAACGCCTCGGACAGGCCCACCCGCTTGATGGCGGCCCCACCGCCCGTCGGGACGGAGAAGTCGTCGAGGTCCTGGCGGCCGTTGACCTCGCGACCGTTGAGGATCGTGTAGCCCTTGACCGCGGTGACCTTCCCGGTCAGGCCGGCGGTCACGTCGCCGGCCGGCAGCTCGGTGAGGCCGTCCTTGGTCCCCGCGTAGACCTTCTTGGTCGTCGGGTCGGTCAGGATGTAGACCGGGTCGCCGGTGGCCTTGTCGTCACCGGCCTTGACCGCGACGCTCAGCGCGTAGCGGGGCTTGCCGGGCACCTCCTCCACCGAGGAGCCGACGATGGCCGCGACCGACTCCTCCTTGCTCAGGCTGTGGCCGTCGCCCCAGTTCGTGAACGCCGTGGCGCCGGTGAAGACGGCCGGCCAGATCTGGAAGGCGAGGAAGAAGACGAGGCCGGGGAACAGGTACTTGGCCGGGACGTTGCGCCGCGTGGAGTACACGAGGAGCACCGCCAGACCGACGAGCCCGAGCACCACGGTGCCGATGAGCTGACCGTTGGCGGCGAACAGGCCGGCCATGTAGACGACGGCGGCCAGGACGACCGCGATGACGACCCACTTGAGCACGACGTAGGGAGAGCGACTCATCGTTGAATCTCCGTCGGGAGGGAAGGGCTGGGGGCGGTGGTGCGAGGGGGGGGGGGGGGGGGGGGGGGGGGGGGGGGGGGGGGGGGGGGGGGGGGGGGGGGGGGGGGGGGGGGGGGGGGG
>NZ_JBNDHY010000118.1:0-13464 GCF_056755315.1 Monashia sp. HAY1-2A | reverse complement strand
GTCGAGGACGACTCCGCCCCAAGCGATCTCGTGGAAGGCATCGGCGTCGAGACGCAGCACGGCGTACGAGGTGACGACGACCTGGGCACCGCCGACGGCGTCCGGCAGGACCGTGCCGCGCTTGCGCCCCGTGGCGGTGACGGCGACGGTGCGCAGGTGCGGGGCGAAGGTGTCGATCTCCTGCAGCCACGTGCCGACGACGCTCGTCGGCGCGACGACGAGGACGGGCCCCCGGGCACCCGGGGACCCGGTGCTCGGGCTGCCGAGCTCGCCGCGGTCGTGCGCCCGGGCGAGCGCGGCGATGACCTGGAGGGTCTTGCCGAGGCCCATGTCGTCGGCCAGGATGCCGCCGATGCGGGCGTCCCACAGCCGCGCCAGCCACCGGTAGCCCTCGAGCTGGTAGGGCCGCAGCGTGGCGCGGAGCGCCCGCGGGACCTCCGCTGCGGGCGCGTCGGCGAGGGGTGCGAGCGCCGCGACGTTGGCGGCCCACCTGGCGCTCTGCTGCTCGACGACGCCGAGGGCCGCGAGCTCCTCCCACAGGTCGGCGTGGTGGGCACTGAGCCGCAGGCCGCCGGTCTCGGGGTCGGCGAGCTCTCGCGCCTCGTCGATGAGCGTGCGCAGCCGGACCAGCTCGGGCCGGTCGAGCCGGAACCACGAGCCGGAGTCGAGGAGCATGATGTCCTCGCCGGCGGCGAGCGCGGCGAAGAGCGGCTCGAAGGGCACCTCCTCGCCGTCGACCTCGACCGTGACGCGCAGGTCGAACCAGTCACCGGGCTCGGCCTGCTCGCGACGCCGGGCGGTGCCCGGACCAGACCCGGGCGGCAGCGCTCCCGTGACGACGTCGGTGGCCCCGATGCGCACCACGGGCGGTGCCGTGACCTCCTCGTACGGGGGGAGGTCACCGTCGACCTCCACGGTGACGTGCTCGTCGGCCTCGAGGGCCGGCAGCTGCTCGGAGACGAACCGCGCGGCGTCGACGCCACGCAGGTGCAGGCGCGAGCGCAGCCACGGCAGCCCCTCGGCGAGGCCACCGACGGCCCCGGGCACCTCGTGCAGGGACGTCGCCGCGCGCGTCGCCGCGGTCTCGGCATCGCGGTCGCGGGTGCGACGGATGCCGAGCAGCCCCAGCGCGCCACCGTGGGTCCCGCCGGCGGAGGGTCCGTGCGCCGCACGCTCGGTGATCGGCCGAAGGACGCCGTCGTAGGCGTGCCCGAGGTCGACCCGGACCTCGCCCGGGACGTCGTGGACCACCCTGACGTGCACGGTGACCCGTTCGGGCGCGACCTCGCCGCCGGCGGGCGTGTCACCGACGGGCAGCGGCACGTCGGAGCGCACGCGCACGCGCTGCCGCAGCCCCGGCACGGTCGACCCGAGGAACCGGGCGCGCTCGTCGGCGGGCACGCGCAGACCGGCGCGGGCCTGCTCGAGCGCGGCGCTCGCGAGCCCGAGGTCCTGCTCGAGCGGCACGAGGGTGAGGGCTCCGTCGTCCGCGGAGACGGCGACGCCGTGCACCGGGTCGCCGAGGAAGAGGACCTCGCCACCGCCTGCGTCGGCGGCGTCGGCGGCGTCGGCGGCGTCGGCGGCGTGGGCAGCGTCGGCGGCGTCGGCGGCCTCGTCCGCATCGTCACCGCCGCCACCGGGCAGACCGGCGACGCGCAGCCGGACGACGAGGTCGCCCGAACCGTCGGGGGCCCGGCGCACGTGCAGCTCGAGGGAGGCCGGCTCGTCGACGACGGTGACCGGCCCCACGACGCCTTCACCGGGCAGGAGGACGACGCCGGCGTCGCGGGCGCGGGACAGCAGCGGCCACACGTCCGGGCTCGCGTCGAGGGCGATGGGCGGCGCGGCGGTCAGGTACGTCGTGCCGCCCGAGGCGTGGCGCGCGGCGTCGTAGAGGCGGGTGAGCGCCCGCTCGTGCTCGGGCAGGAGGCGGATGCCGGCACGCCACTGCGGCAGCGCGTCGTGCCAGGTGAGGGTGCGGTGCCACGTGCCGGCGCGCGTCCACCGCGTGGGACGGAGGCCGTACCCCGGCTCGGGCAGCCCGCCGCGGCCGCGCGGGTCGCGGTAGACGACGTCGACGAGCAGGCCCGCGGGCATGAGGTCGCCCTGCGGCTCGGGGCGTGCGTCCGGCGCAGGAGCGGCCGCGGTGCGGGGACGGATGTGCCCCAGGACCTCGGACCAGTGCACGAGCCGTGGCGCCCCCTCGGGCCGGCGCTCGACGAGCCCGGCGGCGGCCGGCTCGCCGACGCGCGGGCCGTCCTCGGGCTCCACGACGGCCTCCGGCAGGACGCCGTTGGCGACGTCACGCGCGGTGAGGAGCAGGGCGACGACGTGCTTGCAGTCGGTGGCGACGGGACAGCTGCACCGCCCGTTCCACAGGTGGGCGCGGCCCTTCGGGTGCGGTCGCGCCTCGATGATCGTCTGGTAGGTCTCGGCGCCGCTGCCCTCGATGGTGCCGAGGATCATGAGCCCGTCGGGCCGCGTCGCGATGGACCGGACCCGGCGCTCGGCGGCATAGGCCTCGCCGCGACCGAAGGTGCGCGAGCCGACCTGCTGGGCGATGTCGGGGTCGGTGACCTGCCCGACCCACGTCGCCCGCCCCACGCTCCACGCCATCCCTCGACTCTAGGTCGGGGTGCCGACACCCGGCGGCACGGTCCACAGGTCCGGCAGGATGGGCGGATGGCCGACCCGCGCTCGCTGACGCTCGCCGACTTCCCCGTCCACCGGGCGGTGACGACGCGCTGGTCGGACAACGACATGTACGGCCACCTCAACAACGCCGTCTACTACGAGCTGTTCGACTCGGCGATCAACGGCTGGCAGGCCGAGCACGAGACGATCGACCCGACGCGTGACCCGACGCAGGGCGTCGTCGCCGAGTCCGGCTGCGTCTTCTACGCCGAGGTCGCCTTCCCCACGCCGCTCGTCGTCGGGCTGCGGGTGACGCGTCTCGGCACGAGCAGCGTCACCTACCAGCTCGGCCTCTTCGCCGACCCGGCGCTCGGCGGGGAGGGGGACATCCGGGCGCTGGGCCACTGGGTGCACGTCGAGATCGACGCCCGGACGCGCCGCCCCACGCCGATCCCGGACCACCTGCGTGCCCTCATGGCCGGGGCAGTGGTCGAGGTGGACGCGTGAGCGGCGCCGGACGTCCCGGTGGGCGTCACGGCACGCGTCACGAGGGCCACCCGGAGGAGTCGTGGGAGGGCTGGACGCGGCGGGTCGCGACCGACCTGGCCGCACTCGCCGAGGGCGGCTGGGAGACGTTCGCGGTGCACGCGGACGTCGGAGGCGCGCGGGACGACGGGCCGGCCACCGCGCGCTCGAGCGGGTTGTTCCGTCGACGCCACCGAGGCGAGTCCGTCTCTGCCGCAGACGTCTTCGTCCAGGCCAGCCGGCTCGAGGGCGTGCTCGTGCTCGAGTGTGTCGCCGACCCGGAGTTCGAGGGCCTGACCGCCCTGGCGACCCACGACGTCGAGGCCCTGACCGCGCTCGGCTGGGAGACCGTCGCGGACGAGGCCGACCTCGGCCGCGTGCTCGGACCGGACGCCGCCGAGGAGGCGGCCGCCCTCGTGGCGGCGACGCTGCGCGACGTGCTGGGGACCACGGCGCCGTCGGCGGTGGACCGCCGGCACGGCTGAGCCAGAACGCTTCCGGGTCGGCTCTCAGTCCTTGCGCAGGACCTCGAGCGGGTGCGCCCCCGGCGCACGACCGCGGGCCAGCTGCGTGGCCGCCCGGCGCATCGCGGCGGTGTAGAGCGGCCGGACGAACCGCTTGGCGCGCCAGGCGACGCGTCCCTCCACGTCGGTGAGCACGACGTCGCGCCGGGCGTCGATGCCGCGCAGGACGGTCGCGGCCACGTCGTCGGCCGAGCGCCGGGACCCCCTCACCATGCGGCGTCCGGCGTCCTCCAGCTCGGCGTCGGTCCCCCGGAACGACGCGTCGAGGCCGCTGCGGAAGAACGACGGGCACAAGACCGTCACGGCGATCCCGTGCGGCGCCAGCTCGTGCGAGAGCGTCTCGCTCACCGCGACGACGCCGGCCTTGACGGCGTTGTAGGCGGCCATCCCCGGCGCGTGGACGAGCCCGGCGAGGGATGCCGTGTTGACGATGTGCCCGCCACGCTGCTGCTTGAACAGCGGCGTGAAGGTGCGGCACCCACGGACGACGCCGAGCAGGTTGACGTCGACGACCCGGCGCCACTCGTCCATCGTCGCGACGTCGATGCGCCCGCCCGCGGCGACACCGGCGTTGTTGACGAGGACGTCGAGCCCGCCCCACGTCTCCCGGAGGTGGGCGAGGGTGGCGTCCCAGTCGGCGTCGCTGCGCACGTCGAGGCGGCGGTAGCCGACGGACGCGGGCAGCACGTCCGGCCGCTGGGTCGCCAGGTCGGTGGCGAGCACCCGGTCGCCCCGGGCCGCCAGGGCGCGGACCAGGGCGAGGCCGAGCCCGGACGCACCACCGGTGACGAGGACGCGACGCGGCGGCTCGAAAGCGCGGGTCCGAGACGGCACGAGCGGCCTCACGAGCCGCGGACCCTGATCGTCACCTTGCCCGTGGCACGACGCTCGTCGAGCTCGGTGAGGGCCGCCGTGACGTCCTCGAGCGCGTGGCGGCTGCCGATGGGCGGCTCCAGCAGGCCCTGGCCGAGCAACGGGAGAAGGGCCTCCCACTGGGCGCGCACGAACTCGGGGCGCTTCTGCCAGAAGGCTCCCCAGCCGACGCCCACGACGCTGACGTTGTTGAGCAGCAGCCGGTTGACCTTGACCTCCGGGATCGACCCACCGGTGAAGCCGATGACGAGCAGGCGTCCCTCCGGCGCGAGGGCGCGAAGGCTGTCGGTGAAGCGGTCGCCGCCGACCGGGTCGACGACGACGTCGACGCCGCGCCCCTGGGTCAGCTCACGCACCGCGTCGAGGAACCCGTCGACGGGCACGACGTGGTGGGCACCCGCGGCCCGGGCCACGGCGGCCTTCTCGTCGCTCGACACGACGGCGACGACCCGCGCGTCCATGGCTCGTGCCAGCTGGACGGCGGCCGTGCCGATGCCGCCGGCGGCGCCGTGCACGAGGACCACCTCGCCGCGCTCGAGGCCGGCACGCCGGGTCAGCGCGAAGTGGACCGTGAGGTAGTTCATCGGCAGGGCAGCCCCGGCGGCGAACGAGATCCGGTCTGGCAGTGGGAGGACGAGCGGCTCCGGCACCGCGACCTGCTCGGCGAACGCCCCGAGCACCGGGAAGGCGGCGACCCGGTCGCCGACCGCGAGCCCGCTGCCCTCGGACACCTCACGGACCACGCCGGCGCACTCGGCCCCCGGAGTGAAGGGCGGCTCGGGCCGCAGCTGGTAGAGCCCCCGGGTCAGCAGGACGTCCGGGAAGGCGACACCGGCCTCGTGGACGTCGACGACGACCTGGCCCGCGGCGAGGGTCGGGGCCTCGACCTCCTCGACCCGGACCGAGCCCGGGCCGTCGAGCGTCGTCACTCGGGCGGCGCGCATCATCGGGCTCCTTCGCTGCGCGGGTCGTCGGCGTCCACGTGCCGACGCTAGCCCCCCTAGTCTGGAGCCGTGAGCCAACCACCGCTCCAGCCGACGCCGCACCCCCTGACGCGGCTGCCCGACGGCACCGTCAAGCAGGTCAACCCGCTCACCGGCACCAAGGTCTGGACGCTCCCCGGCCGCGCGGCGCGACCGGTCGACGTGCCGGGACGCGTGCCGCTGCCGATCGAGCCCGGGGACCGCGACCGGCACTGCGCCTTCTGCGCCGGCCGCAAGCTCGAGACCACACCGGAGGTCGCCCGGGTCGTGCGCGCCGGTGACGGCTGGACCCAGCTGCGCGGCGTACTCGCCGACGAGCTGGACGACACCGTCGCGGAGTTCCGGCTCGTCCCCAACCTCTACGAGATCCTCGGCTACGACTACTGGCACCTGACCCACGGCTTCGAACCGACGCCGGAGTCGCAGGCTCGCCGCGCCGCCTACCTCTCCACGCCGGCCGGGCATGCGCACGTCACCTCGTTGGCCCGGATCCGCATGCGGGCCAAGGGTGCTCGTGGGGCCGAGGCCGAGCCGCTCGCAGAGGACGCCCTCGGTCGCGAGGCCGCGGGCCTCTTCGCCGCCAACCACCAGGTGGTCGTCGCCCGGCGCCACTACGTGGACGACGCCGTCGACGACACGCAGCTGGCCGCGTCGGGCACCCTGACACCCGACGAGCACGAGCAGTACGTGCGCCTCGGCATCACGGCGATGCACGACATCTACCGCGGCAACCCGTACGCGAGGTACGTGTCGGTGTACCAGAACTGGCTCGCGCCGGCGGGCGCCTCGTTCGAGCACCTCCACAAGCAGGTCGTCGCCATCGACGAGCTGAGCGCCCAGAAGGAGGTGGAGGTGCGCCGGGTGCGGAGCGAGCCGGGCGTGTTCCTGCGCTGGGGGGCGCGCTATGCCGAGGAGCAGGGTCTCGTCGTCGCTCGCAGCGAGCACGCCGTGGCCTTCGCCGGCGTCGGCCACCGCTATCCGGCGCTCGTCGTGCACCTGCTCGACGGCGAGCCCTGCCCGTGGGAGCTGTCCGACGAGCAGGTCCGCGACTTCTCCGACCTCGTCCACGCCTGCCACGCCGCCACCGGCGACCACGTGCCCTCGAACGAGGAGTGGCACCACCGGCCGCCGTCGGTCGACGTGCCGATGCCGCTGCGCGCCGTCATCAAGTGGCGCATCTCGACGCTCGCCGGGTTCGAGGGCGGCACGAAGATCTACGTCAACACGATCGACCCGTGGACGCTGCGCGACCGGGCCGTGGGCCGGCTGCGCGAGCTCGCCGACACGGGTGGCGTCTCACCCCGCGTCGAGGTGGCGGCGTGAGTCCCGTCGTCCTCGCCATCCACGTCGCCAAGGCCCGTCGCCTGCCCACCCGGTCGGTGCAGAGCGTCGAGGCCGAGGCGGGGGTCGGGCTCGTCGGGGACCGCTACCACAGCAGCCGGCACCGGCACGTCACGGTGCAGGCGGTCGAGAGCCTGCAGGCGGCCGCCGAGGAGCTCGGCCGTCCCGTCGACCCGGGCCTGACGCGTCGCAACCTCACGATCAGCGGCTCGGTCGTGCCCCGACGCCCCGGGGAGCGCATCCGCATCGGCGACGTCGACCTCGAGGTGGTCCGGGTCGCGGCGCCGTGCCGGCTGCTCGACGACGAGCTCGGGCCGGGCGCCGCACGCGCCCTCCACGACCGCGCCGGAACGGTGTTCCGGCTGCTCGGTTCCGGCACGATCCGCGTCGGCGACCCCGTCGACCTCGAGCCCGGCCGGTGAGCGGCGGCTGAGCCGCCGGCGGCTCAGCGGGAGAACTCCATTCCCTCGGTGAGGTCACCGCGCAGCAGGTCGCGGCGGTCGAGCAGGTAGTTCTGGCGCATGAGCCACGGTGCGCGGTCACCCTGCCGCGGCAGGAGGTCGGCCGCGCGCGTCACGTAGCCGGACGACAGCGGCAGCAGCGCACTGCCCGCCATGCCCTCGGGTGCGCGCGGCACCGCGGCCCGCCAACCGTGCGCGTCCATGTGGGCGATGAGGCGGCACACGTAGCGGCTGGCGAGGTCGGCCCGGAGCGTCCACGACGCGTTGACGTACCCGACGCTCACCGCGAGGTTGGGCACGTCGGCGAACATCAGCCCGCGGTAGACGACGAGGTCGCGCGTGGGTCGGGTCTCGCCGTCGACGTCGAACTCGATGCCGCCTGCGACCTGCAGCCTCAGGCCGGTCGCCGTCACGACGACGTCGGCCGCCAGCTCGCGCCCCGACGTCAGGAGCAGCCCGCGCCCGGTGAACCGCTCGATGGTGTCGGTGACGACCTCGGCGCGCCCGGCTCGGACCGTGTCGAAGAGGTCACCGTCGGGCACGAAGCAGATGCGCTGGTCCCACGGGTCGTAGGCCGGCGTGAAGTGCTCGGCCACGGCCGACGCGGACCCGAGGGCCTGTTCGGCGCCGCGGAGCAGCAGCCGACGGGCCAGGGCCGGGCGCCGCCGGCTGAGCTGGTAGAAGGCGCCTGCCGTCAGCACGTTCTTGTAGCGCACCGCGGTGCCGGAGGCCCGGCGTGGCAGGGCACGCCGGAGCGCGTCGCCGACCCGGTCGCGACGCGCGAGCGGCACGACCCACGAGGGGCTGCGCTGGAGCATCGTCACCCGGGCACCGCGGTCCGCGAGCGCCGGCACGAGGGTCACCGCGGTGGCACCCGACCCGATGACGACGACCCGCCGGCCGGCGACGTCGAGGTCGGCGGGCCAGGACTGCGGGTGCACGACCCGTCCGCCGTACGCGTCGCCACCAGGGATGTCGGGGGTGTGCCCCTGCTCGTAGTCGTAGTAGCCGCTGCACAGGTGCAGGAAGCTGCACGTCAACCGGGTCCGGTCGCCGGCGTGCTCGACGGTGAGCGTCCACCGGGCGTCGGCGCTCGACCACGACGCCGCGACCACCCGGTGACCCAGACGGACCCGCTCGTCGATGCCGTACCTGGCGGCGGTGCGGCGGATGTAGCCGAGGATGCTGGCCCCGTCGGCGATCGCGTCGCCCTCGGGCCACGGCTCGAAGGGGAAGCCGAGGGTGAACATGTCCGAGTCCGAGCGCACGCCCGGGTACCGGAACAGGTCCCACGTGCCGCCGACGGCGTCGCGCGCCTCGAGCACGGCGAAGGAGCGGCCCGGCAGCATCGTCTGGATCCGATAGGCCGCGCCGATGCCGGACAGCCCCGCGCCGACGACGACGACGTCGAGGTGCTCGGGCCGGTCGGCGGGGTCGGAGGGTCGCGTCACCCCGCCATTGTGACGTGTGCCGCGCGGCTCGCTACCCCGCGGTAACCGCGGCTACCCTCGGGCGGGTGAGCCCGTACCCGCACCTGCTCGAACCGCTCGACCTCGGCTTCACGACGCTGCGCAACCGCGTCGTCATGGGCTCGATGCACACGGGGCTGGAGGACCGCGTTCGTGACCTCGACCGGCTCGCCACGTACTACGCGGAGCGGGCGCGGGGCGGCGCCGGGCTCATCGTCACCGGCGGTTTCGCGCCGAACCTCGAGGGCACCCTCTACCCCGGCGGGTCGGCGCTGCTCACCTCCCGGCAGGCGCGCCGGCACCGCCGCATCACCGACGCCGTGCACCGCGAGGGGGGCCACATCGCGCTGCAGGTCCTCCACGCCGGCCGGTACGCCTACCACCCCGCCTCCGTCGCCCCCTCGCGGCTCAAGGCCCCGATCACCCCGTTCACGCCGCGGGCGCTGTCGACGAGGGGCGTCGAGCGCACGGTTCGCGCCTACGCCCGGTGTGCGCGCCTGGCCCGCGAGGCCGGCTACGACGGCGTGGAGATCATGGCCTCCGAGGGCTACCTGCTCAACCAGTTCCTCGCTCCGCGCACCAACCGGCGGACGGACCGCTACGGCGGCTCGGCGCAGAACCGGCGCCGGCTGCCGGTCGAGGTGGTCCGCGCGGTCCGCGAGGCGGCCGGCGAGGACTTCGTCGTCGTGTACCGCCTCTCGATGCTCGACCTCGTGCCCGACGGGCAGTCCTGGGACGAGGTCGTCGCGCTCGCGCGCGAGGTCGAGGCCGCCGGCGCGACGATGATCAACACCGGCATCGGGTGGCACGAGGCCCGGGTGCCGACGATCGTCACGTCGGTACCGCGCGGCGCCTTCACCTCGGTGACGGCCCGCCTGCGGCCGGAGGTGTCGGTGCCCGTCATCGCCTCCAACCGCATCACGATGCCCGACCTCGCCGAGCAGACCCTCGCCGACGGTCGCGCCGACCTCGTCTCGATGGCCCGGCCCTTCCTCGCCGACCCGGAGTGGGTGCGCAAGGCCGAGCAGGACCGCGCCGACGAGATCAACACGTGCATCGCCTGCAACCAGGCCTGCCTCGACCACACGTTCGCCAAGAAGACCGCGACGTGCCTCGTCAACCCGCGCGCCGCGCACGAGACGCTCCTCGTCCTCGCGCCGACGCGTCGGGCCAGGTCGGTCGCCGTCGTCGGCGCCGGCCCGGCCGGCCTCGCGGCCGCCACCTCGCTGGCCGAGCGCGGCCACCGCGTCGAGCTGTTCGAGGCCGGCGACGACATCGGTGGCCAGTTCGCCATCGCGATGCGCATCCCGGGCAAGGAGGAGTTCGCCGAGACGGTCCGGTACTACCGGCGGCGCCTCGAGCTCGCCGGGGTCAAGGTGCACCTCGGCCGCCGCGCCGAGCCGGCCGACCTCACCGAGTTCGACGAGGTGGTCGTGGCCACCGGCGTCGAGCCGCGGATCCCGGCGGTCCCGGGCATCGACCACCCGAAGGTCGTCACGTACGCCGCGGCCGTGCGCGGCGAGGTCCCCGTCGGCCGTCGCGTCGCCGTCATGGGCGCCGGCGGGATCGGCGTCGACGTGTCCGAGTTCCTGACGCACACGGCCTCGCCGCTCGGCGTGGAGCAGTGGATGGCCGAGTGGGGCGTGGGCGCGCCGGACGCGTCACGCGGCGGCCTCGTCGAGCCGCGGCCCGAGCCCTCGCCCCGTGAGGTGCACCTGCTCCAGCGCAAGGAGACGCCGATCGGCAGGGGGCTGGGCAGGACGACGGGATGGGTGCATCGGGCGGCCTTGAAGACCAAGGGAGTCCGTCACCACGTCGGCGTCAACTACGAGCGCGTCGACGACGCGGGACTGCACGTCAGCTACGGACCGGACCACCGCGACCCGACGGTCCTCGCGGTCGACACTGTCGTGCTGTGCACGGGCCAGGAGCCGGTCGACGGGCTCGTCGCGCCGCTGCGCGAGCTCGGCATCCCGGTCCACGTCATCGGTGGTGCCGATGTCGCTGCCGAGCTCGACGCCAAGCGGGCCATCCGCCAGGGGACCGAGCTCGCCGCGCGTCTGTGACGGACCGACGCGCAACCGATCAGTTTTCGAGAAGCGTCCGCGTCGGGCGGGCGTCGAGGATGGGCCCGGACCACCCACTCGACCCAGATCGGAGCCCCGACATGGCCACCACCCGTTCGACGACCACCCGCTCGACGACCACCGCGAGGACCACGAGCCCGCAGGCCTTCACCGCCGAGGAGAAGGCCGCGATGAAGGAGCGCGCCACCGAGGTCAAGGCCGCCCGTCGCAAGGGCACCGACCCGGCCGAGGCGCGGGCCCAGCTGCTGGCCAAGATCGCCGAGATGGACGGCCCGGACCGTGCCATGGCCGAGGGGGTGCTCGCGCTCGTCGAGAAGGCGGCGCCCGACCTCGAGCCCGGCACCTGGTACGGCATGCCGTCGTGGTCCAAGGGCGGCAAGGTCGTCTGCTTCTTCCAGCCGGCGGCCAAGTTCAAGGCCCGGTACTCGACGCTCGGGTTCAACGACCCGGCCGCCCTGGACGACGGTGACCTGTGGCCCACCGCGTACGCCCTGCTCGCACTGACCCCGGCGGTCGAGGCGCAGCTCACCGCCATCGTGAGGAAGGCCGCCGGCTGAGCCGGCCCGGTCACACCCGGCGGAGGTGTCGAGCCAGCCGGACGCTCCAGACCGGCAGGAGCACGTAGGCCCCGAGCCACGCGCCGGCCTCCGCCAGGTGGGAGTGCCACTGCGCGTCCGCGAGGTCGTCGACGCCGGCCAGCAGCCCCGGCAGGGAGAGCACCCCACCGAGCAGGAGCCATCCCGTGAGGCGCCCGAGCACGACGGGTCCGGTCGCCGGCCGCCCGGCCCGTGCCGACGCGGCGTCGGCGAGCAGGAGCCAGGCGCCGACGCCCGCCAGCCCGAGGGTCGACACGAGGCCGGCCAGGTAGAAGCCGGTCGTCTGCGTGACGACGAGCCACGTCCCCCACGCCAGGCCGACGGCACCGGCCGCCGCCGCGGCCGGTGCCACGTTCGCCCGCCGTCCGCGGGCCCCGTCGAGCCTGACGAGGACGGCGAGCAGCAGCACCCAGCAGCCGAGGAGGGCGTTGGCCCAGTCGTTGACCGCGCCGAAGACGCCACCGACGGCGTAGAGCAGGACCAGGCAGCCGACCGCGACGAGGGCAGTGGCCGCGAGCGCCAACGCCACCAGGGGCATGGCCTCCCGCCGGAGCCGGGTGGCAGTCGGCCGACGACCCGGGGCCGACGAGCCGGGCGTGCGAGTGCTACGAATGACGTTGTGGGACATGGCGGTTCACCTCATTCGGGTTGGTTGCCGGCGCTGCCGCCGAGCAGGTAGGGGCTCGTCACGCCGTCGTACGACAGGTGCGCGACGAGGCCCTCCCCGGCGTGCCGGAGGTTGTGGCAGTGGTCCATCCAGATGCCGGGGTTGTCCGCCACCAGGGCGACCTCGAGCTGCTCACCGGGCGCGACCTCCAGCGAGTCGACCCACCAGGGGGTTCCCGTGGACGGCACGCCGTCGCGCGACAGGACGACGACGTGGTGGCCGTGGAGGTGCATCGGATGGCTCTCGGACGACTCGTTGACGATCCGGAACCGGACGACGTCACCCTCGGTGACGTGGAACATCGGCACGTCGGGGTAGAGCCGGCCGTTGACGGTCCAGTACATCCCGGGCCGGCCGTCGAGGAGTCCCGGACGCCGGCCGATGACGTAGTCGAAGCGACGGTCGGGGGCACCCGCGTCGAAGCCCAGCGGCGCGGGCGAGCCGTAGGTGAGCAGGTCGAGGACGCGCGCCGGCTGCCGCACGAACGGCGCCGACCCGGCGCCTCCAGCGCCCCCGACGACGATGCTGCGGGACCCGCCGAGCTGCACCCGCACCGACGAGCCGTCCGTCGGGGCGTGCACGAGGAGGTCGGCCCGCGCCCCCGCGGTGACGTCGACACGCCGGCCGGACACCTCGGTGGCACCGACGAGGTCCGTCCCGTCGACGGCGACGAGGGTGAAGGGACCACCCACCCAGACCGCCATGAGGGCGTCGTCGGTGTTGACGACACGGATCCGCACGGCGCCACCCGGGTCGACCGCCACGTGCTCGTCACCGACGCGGCCGTCGAGCGTCGGCTGGCCGCCGAGCTGGTGGACGAGGGCGACGACGTCACGGTCGACGCGAGGGATGATGCCACCCGCCGGTTCGACGACGATCGCGCCGTAGAGCCCGCGCCGCACCTGCTCGTGGGACACCTGGTGCGAGTGGTACCAGTACGTTCCGGCCTGCTCCGCGACGAAGCGGTAGGTGTGCTCACCGCCCGCCGGGACCGCGTCCTGGGTCACGCCGGCGACGCCGTCCTGCGAGGCGGGCACGTCGATCCCGTGCCAGTGCAGCGTGGCGCCGTCGGTCACCGACTCGTTGACGAACCGCACCTGCACGAGCTGTCCCTGGCGCACGCGCAGGGTCGGGCCGGGTGAGCTGCCGTTCAGCGTGTACCCGTCGACGTCGACACCGTCCGGCACCCGGATCGTCTGCCGGCGGGCGACGAGGGTGAGGGACACGTCGGCCGGACGGCGGGGGTCGACCACCAGGTCCGCGACGCTCGTGCCGCCCGGCCGACCGACGGACGCCCCTGCCCC